>CAIYCT010000497.1 GCA_903924765.1 uncultured Rhodospirillaceae bacterium
CAGAACCGGCAATAGACCGGACACACCAAGACCGGCTTCAACAGCACCCGATCGGGATACCGATGCACCAAACCGCGTAACGGGCTTTTGGCGTGATCGCCAATGGGATCGGTCAATTCCGCCGCTGTCTGCTCCAACTCGGCGACAGACGGGACGAATTGGCGCGCAATGGGATCATGAGGATCGGCGGGATCGATCAAGGCAGCCAGAGCGGGAGGAACGGCCACGGAATAACGTTGGGCCACCTCGGCAAGCCCAGGGGCTTGATCGGGGCGCGCTAGTCCCGCCGTCACCAAATCGGAAACGCTACGAAGGGTTTGAGGAGTATGATAAGGAAGCGGATGGGTCGATGACATGGATGACGAATACCGATGAAGGATCAAGAATGGTGGCTGCCGCCGAACTTCGCAACACGTAAGGACAATTTGGCGCTCCGGGTCAAGGCTGTCGCCGCCCTGCGTCACTTTTTCGCCGAGTGGGACTATGTGGAGGTGGACACGCCCTGTCTACAAGTGTCTCCCGGCATTGAACCCCATCTGATGGCGTTCGCAACTACCCTAACCGACCCGTACGGCGGAAGCGATCAAATCCTTTACCTGCACACCAGCCCCGAATTCGCCATGAAGAAACTGCTGGCGGCGGGCATGCCCAAAATCTGGCAGATGGCTCATGTGTTCCGCAATCACGAGCGTTCAGCCACCCATCACCCCGAATTCACCATGGTGGAATGGTATTGCGCCGACACCACGTTAAGCCGGTGCATGGACGAAACCACCGATCTGGTCCGCGCTCTGGCTCGCGCCATGGGGCAGACAACCATGCGGCGCGGCTCCGACACCTGTGCCCCCTTCGCTCCGTGGCGACGCCTGTCAGTGGCCGAAGCCTTCGACCATTATGCGGGCATGGATATCTTGGCCCTGGTCGATGACCGCGACGCCTTGGCCGCCCGTGCCCAATCCATCGGCATCAGCGTCAGCTCCGGCGATTTGTGGGACGACATCTTCTTCAAAATCATGATGGACCGCATCGAGCCCCACCTGGGTATGGGCGTCCCCACCTTTCTGCATTCTTACCCGGTATCCATGGCGGCCTTGGCGCGCCCCTCCTCCACCGATCCAAGAGTTGCGGAACGATTCGAGCTATACGCCTGCGGAGTGGAACTGGCCAACGCCTTCGACGAACTGACCGACCCGGTTGAACAACGCCGCCGCTTCACCGCCGACATGGATCTGCGCCAGCGCTTGTACAATCACCGCTATCCCATTGACGAGGACTTTCTGGCCGCACTGGAACACGGGCTTCCCTCCAGCGTGGGCATCGCCTTGGGCTTTGACCGTTTGGTAATGGTGTTGTGCGGCGCCCAGCGTCTCGAAGACGTATTGTGGGCGCCGGTGCAAGGTTAGTTGATTTTGGCGGGGCAGCGACAGGCCAACAGATAGTCCGCCTCGGCCAACAGGGAGGCTACTTGGTCCCGCCGCCCGGCCAGAGCCTCTTGCTCCAGGGCATAAAGCACTTTCGCCAAGGCCAAATCGCCCATCATGGCGCATTTGCCACCCATGCCGTGAGCATGACGGGCCAAGTCGGTTTGCGGCCCCGTCAGCAGGGATTTCAACACATCCCAATCCAGGGCCATCTCCCGCAGATATTGCTGGAGCAAATGCTCAAGCCCAGGGAGCGGGACGAAACCGCTCACAACCCCTTCTCGAAATCGGCGGGAGAGCGCAGATAGGCGTTGAACAGATCAGGCAGACGATTGGTCAAATCGCTCACTGGGTCGTCCACATCCAATTTGTAAGAATGGGTTTTCTCGCAGAACATCTTGACCAGTTTCTTATTGCCGGGAATGCCGAAAATCTCGGCGAATTTCTCCTCGCCCAGCTTTTCAGACGCCACATTAAGAAAGACCGGTATCAGATTGAATTGCATGAATTTTACGATGCCATTGATGGTCTCTGGCCCAATGATGTGGAGATGGCTGGCCAACTGTTCCAGATCCTTGGCGTTTTGTTCCTCAATGGCTTCAAGACGCGAGCAATCCGTGCACATTTCCCAGAAATTCTCGCCCATCTTCTCGTAGACGGCGGAATGCAGAAAATCGTAAGTTTCCTTACCCAAAAACGCCACGCCCTTGGCCGCCAGCGGCTGGATGTCCAACATTTCCCGCATCACGCCGTCAGACAGGATTTTACGGGCCTGCTCCATGTTGTGCCGACCAATATCCGCCAATTGCGCGATGGCTTCGGGATTGCGCAATTGCGTGCAGCCGCCACCCAGTTCGATCAACAGCTTTAGCGGCAGCTCGGCGAAATAGGGGATCAGCGGCACTTGCCAATCGAAGCTCAAATGCTCATTGATGGCCTTATAGAACATCTCGGCTTGGGATGGGGCCGCTTTGGGCTGTTCGGCCTCGCTCCACTTGCCCTTGACCATCTCGCGCAGTTTGTCCAGCAAGCCCTTGGCTTCAGGTTTCATCGCCACCGGAGCGGCGCTAAGATCCGCTTCCGGCGCCCAACGCTGCTCGGCGTAGGCTTTGCAGCCAGAGCGCACCACCATGCCGATGATTTGGTCGACCGTGCGATTGCAAAGCAGCGGCTTGTCATCCTCCAGGACCGGTTGGCCGTCTGGACCCACCACTAAATCCTGGAACTCGCCCCGCTCTTTGCGGAACAACTGAATGCAGGCGTACAGCAAATCGTGATTGCTAACCACCGATTGATAGGGATTGCCATATCCGGCCAAAGCCGGAATCAGTTTGACCACGCGCTCGGTCACCGGACCACGAATGGCTTTGACGATGGCCTTGCGGTTTTCTGCATCCTTATCCACAGGAGCGGCAGGAGCCGCTCCACTCGTTTTCGCTACAGCCATCAGGTTCCTATTGAGTCATAAGCGTTGGCGGCAATTGATTCATCTTGGCCAACAAATATTCTAAATCGTCGGCTTGGAAATCAACCCCCAAGTCACCGTATTGAGTCAGGATGCGCTCGATCATCCGACGGGAAAAACGCTCACGGTCATGAGGTTCGCCATCATATTCCATTTCGGCGGAAACATCGATGGCGGCGCGCATGGCGGTATGAAAGGCCGCCGGCAGTCCGGTTTTCTCGTAAAGGGCGTCAAAGCCTCGCTTGCCTGCGTCGAAAATCAAGGTGCGCGCGTTATCGACCTTGATCTTGGCGAGACGAGCCATCGCCACCTCGAAAAAATTCAGATCGCCCATACAGACGGCGCGCAGGATGATCGACGGCGTCAACCGGCCGTTCTTGAACAGATGCTCGACCAGTTTGTCCACATCCGTATCGGATTCGGTCAGGCCCAACACCGCCATTTCGCGGGCTTGCACCAGCAACGCATCCACATGGTCGGGGCTGAAATCGCGTTGCTTGATTAGATAGTCGCGAATGCTTTCCGACACCCGGGTCATCAATTGCTCGGCAATGGTAACGGGCAGATCGTGACGCTCGGCCAAGGGCTTGCCGATCAAATCGTTGGAGCCGAATTCATCAACGACCTTGTGCAGGGTTTGTTCGGAAATTTCGGCGCCGTCATTGGCCACCAAGGTGGCGACCACAGCCTCATCACCGGTGTCAACCAAGGCATCGGACAGAGCGGCGGACACGTGCGCCCGCTTCGCCACCGCCTGAGCCTTATGGGATTCCTGGGATTTGACGATTTCAATCAGATCTTCGTCCGACAGCACTTCGGAAAATTGCAGCATGGGCAGCGACACATCTTCCACGTCCCGGGCCAAGGACATGGCCACATCATGCGGCACAAATTGATTTTCCTTCAACTGCCGAGACAGAGCAGCGCGCACCCGCACCTCGGCGTCTTGCACCATGACGCGGAAAATATCCTCGGCCATCTTACGCTCGTTATCGCTAAGCGCCGAATGTTGAGCCGCCAGTTTTTGAGCAATCTCGGCCCGCGTGTCTCCATCGGGGTTGGTAAGCAACCTTGCGACATCCTGTTCATTCAACGTTTCTGACACGGCTGTAAACCTTTTATGGCCCCTGTTGATTGGTATTATACGCGGGAACCCCCTCCTGTAACAACGGTCTAAAACCTGATTCGCGGTATCCCTTTGAAAAAGATTGCCCACCCCATCACCCGCGTCCGTCACAGGCAGTCGGAGTCGCGGCGGGATTTGGGAATCAGCACCTCAACCCGCGTCCCATGACCGACTTTAGTGCGAACGATGACCGCCCCATGATGGGCCATGACCACGCCATGGATGATCGACAGGCCGAAACCGGTTCCCTGCCCTCGTTCCTTGGTTGTGAAAAAAGGCGTAAAGATCTGTGGAAGCACATCGCTTTCGATTCCCGCCCCCCAATCTTCGACGCAAAAGGACAGGCAGTCATTGGGATCGGTCGCGCCGCCCTCAATCATCCACAGGAACCCTTTGTCATCTTCCCAGGTTTCAATCCCGGCTCGCTGACGAGCCTTGGCCCGTTCAGACAGACGGCGATGGACCTCGGGCTCCACATGCGCCGGGTCGACGCTCAGTTGCACCCGTCCGGCTCTCCCCTTATAGGAATCGCGTGCATTGATCGCCAAATTGGACAGAACCTGCCCCATGCGTGTCCGATCAACTCGGATGCGGTCATCCTCGTTATGCGCCCGCAATTGGAATGTAATGTTGGACGACATAATTGGAGGCAACACGATTTTGGCATCTTCGACCAACTCGCCCACCGTGCATTCCGCGATTTCTGACTGCGACGATTTGGCGAAAGCCAAGATTTGATCGACCAGTAATTTTCCTCGCTGCGTGGCAGCGATTACCCGCCCCAAATGCTGCTGCACGCTTTTCCAATCATGGGCGTCTTCGATGGCGAATTCGGTGAAGCCCTGGATCGCCCCCAATAAATTGTTGAAATCGTGGGCGATACCACCAGCCAGATGCCCCAGAGATTCCAGCCTCTGCGCCTCGACGTTGCGCAAGGCAATGCGCTGACGCAACGCTTCGTTTTCCTCTTTAGCTTTCTTGACGTCGATTTCGTCGGTAATGTCGCGGATCATGGTATGGAAAATAAACGAGCCATCCGCGAACCGAGTGGGGACAAAATAGTGAGCTTCCAACGGCTTCCACCCGCCATCGGCCCGCTTGACCCGGAACATGGTTCGCACCGAATCCCGTGAGCGCATTTCATCCCACACCTGCAAGCGGTTCGCGATATCGTCGGGATGCAGGACGTCATCCACCGCGACAATGCCGTCACTCATGATCTTGGCCGGCGTAATGCCCAAAAGAACCGAATAACTGTTGGTTGCGAACATGCAATGGGAAATCCCTTTGGACGACGACATCCAACGGCTGAGCGCAATGGGAAAAGACATAACGACGGATGCAATCACCTTTTCGGGCGAAGTGTCCGCATATTGCCGATTATCCTGGGACGCCTTTAAGAGCTCAGAATCCTTAGTCACAAGCGTTCCTTAGCCCAGCCACCCTACTTATCAAGTATAACCTTTGGCGGGAATTAATAC
>CAIYCT010000498.1 GCA_903924765.1 uncultured Rhodospirillaceae bacterium
CCCACAGCGACGGCAGCCTTATGATAGCGGGCTAGAACATCGGGGCCGGAGCCGCGCACCACCTTTACGCCGCACCGTTCGGCTTCGGCAGCGACGGGATCGTCGGCTTCGCCCTCGGGGATGGCGCAAACGACCTCATCAATGCCGGGAATGGCTTGGCAGCGGCGCAGGCACTGGGCCAAGGCGGTCTGCCCGCCCAACATCTTTAGCACCTTGCCCGGCAGCCGGGTCGAACCCATGCGGGCTTGGACGATGACCGCAGCGGTCACAGACCCAAAACCTGTTGCAACCCCGTTACGACACGGGTCACGTCTACCTCGGTCATGGTGGCGAACAAGGGCAAGGACAGGCAGCGGCGATAATACAGTTCCGCCCCCGGCAAAGACGGGGGATGACCGCCCGCCAGCGAGGTGTAATAGGGCTGCCAATGGACCGGGATGTAATTGACCTGGGTGCCGATGCCCAAGGAGCGGAGTTGCCGCATCACCGTAGCGCGGTCCTTGCCCAAGCCCTCGAAATCGATCAACACCGCCGCCAAATGCCAGACGGCGAATTGGCCGGGGCGGCGCTCCACCGGGCATACTTTGGGGGCCAACGGAGCCAAGGCGGTTTCATAGGCAGCGACGATCTTGCGCCTTGCAGCGGAAAAGCGCGGCAATTTAGCCAATTGACTGCTGCCCAGAGCGCATTGCATGTCGCACGCCCGGTAATTGAAGCCCAAATCCAGCATTTCGTAATACCACGGATTGGGTTCGCCGTTGGCGTCGAACGCCTCGGCGCGAGCAACGAAATCCTGTGGCGCGCGGGTAATGCCATGGGTACGCAAGCGGGTCAATTTGGCCTGCAAGGCCGGATCGTTGGTGGTGATCGCCCCGCCCTCGCCCATGGCGATGGTTTTGGCTGGATGGAACGAAAACACCGTCATGACCGAATGGCGGCAATTGCCCACCGGACCTTCATCGTTGATCACCGTGCCCAAAGCATGGCAGGCATCTTCGACTACAGCCAGATTGGCCTGTTTGGCGATGGCGGCCAAACCCGCCATGTCCGCCGCCTGGCCGTTGATGTGAACGGGAAACACCGCCCTGATCCGCCGCCCGCGATGGGTGCGAAGCGCCGCTTCCAAATCCTGGGGCCGCATCAGTCCGGTTTGCGGGCAGACGTCGGTGAACAAGACATCGGCCCCCACATAGCGGATGCAATTGGCGGTGGCGGCGAACGTCTGAGCCGGCACCAACACCGCATCGCCCGGTTTCAGATCCAGGGCCAACGCCACCAGATGCAAGGCAGCCGTGCCGCTGGAACACACGACCGCATGGGATGCGCCGGTCACTTGGGCCAAATCGGCCTCGAACTTGGCTACTGCTGGGCCTTGGGTTAAAGCGTCGCTTTTCAACACCTTGGTTACGGCGTCGATATCGTCGTCTTCCACCACATGGCGGCAATAGGGCAAGAAGGGTTCGGTGCTCACGCCATTTCCGATTCGATCAGCAAATCTTTCAACCGCGTCTCGTCCAGCCAGTCGGTATTGCTGTCGCTGGTGTAGCGGAAGCCCTCCGGCACGATGCGGGCGCGTTCATCCATCAACCGCTCGTGCTTCCAGAAGGCGAACAGCGGCTGAATGATGTAGCGGTCGGCCAATTCCACTGTCGAACGGGAATTGTCCTCGGTAATCATGGCTTCGTGCAGCTTCTCGCCGGGGCGGATGCCGATGATCTTGTGTTTCAAACCAGGTCCCATCACATCGGCCAGATCGGTCATGCGCATGCTGGGGATCTTGGGGATATAGGTTTCGCCGCCCTGCATTTTCTCCAGGCACGACAGCACGAAGTCGACGCCTTGCTGCAAGGTGATCCAAAAGCGCGTCATGCGCGGGTCGGTGATAGGCAGCGCGTCCGCGCCCTCGGCAACCAAGCGCTTGAAAAACGGCACGACCGAGCCGCGCGACCCCACCACGTTGCCATAGCGCACCACCGAAAATTTGGACTCGGTGGAGCCCGAAAGATTGTTGGCGGCAACGAACAGCTTGTCCGAGCACAATTTGGTGGCGCCGTACAGATTGACCGGGCTTTCGGCCTTGTCGGTAGACAGGGCGATCACATGCTTGACCCGATTGTGCAAGGCGGCCTGGACCACGTTCTCGGCCCCCAGCACATTGGTGCGGATGAATTCGAATGGATTGTATTCGGCGGCGGGAACCTGCTTGAGCGCGGCGGCATGGACGACGATGTCCACCTCGCGCATGGCCATCTGCAACCGTTCGCGATCACGCACGTCACCCAGGAAATAGCGCAGGCAACGATGCTCTTCCGGGTTGAAGCGTTGCGCCATTTCATATTGCTTGAGTTCATCGCGTGAGAATATGATCAAGCGATGGGGAGAGTAGCGGTCCAGCACTGTCTTGACGAACTTGTTGCCGAACGAACCGGTGGCGCCGGTCACCAGAATGGATTTACCGGTTAAATCCAGGTTGATGTCATAATATTTCGATTGGGCCACGTCTTGACGTCTCCGTCCATGAGCATAAGGATTTTGGGCGATTGTGACACTTGTGTCCTAACGTCGAATTAACGAAACCCACGTTAAGGTTTGATCATGAAGACCAAGATCATCTTTCGCACCGACGCTTCCGTCGACATCGGCATAGGGCACGTCATGCGCTGCTTGACGTTGGCGGACAAACTGACCGAGCTTGGCGCGGCCAGCGGAATCGAAATCGCCTTCGCAAGTTCGCCCGAAACCGTCGCCACAATCCCCAACTTTAAATATCCCATCGAGGACGCCTTATGCGGCGGCGACATTCTGATCATCGATCATTATGAATTGGGCATCGAATACGAACAGTCGATGCGCGACAAATTCGACCTGATCATGGTCATCGACGACATCCCGAACCGCCGCCATGAGTGCGACATTTTGTTGGATCAAACCTTCGGACGCCAAGAAGCGGAATGGCGCCCCCTGATTCCCCAGTCCGCATTGGCGCTGACCGGCGCGCCGTTCATGCTGCTGCGCCAGGAATTCGAAAGCCTTCGCGCCCGTTGCGAACCCAGAACCAAATTGGAGTCGATCTTCGTCAGTTTGGGCGGAACCGATCCCTATAACGTGACCGATTTGGTGCTGGAAGGAATCCGCAAAACCAGACTGGACATTCCGGTGACCGTAGCCATGGGGGCCAATGCCCCGCATCTTCTGGATGTCAAAGACAAAGCCCGCAGTATGTCCAACGTCATCGTCATGACCAACGCCCGGTCGATGGCTGCCTTGATGGTCAATGCCGATCTGGCCATTGGCGCTGGCGGCGTCACCGCCTGGGAACGATGCTGCCTTGGCCTGCCCTCGCTGGTCTTGGAAATCGCCGACAATCAGAAAGACGTCATCCATCGCTTGGTTCTGGCCGATGCGGCATTGGAATGCCCCATTGATGACCATGCGATTTACGAAGCGATCCTGTTGCTTCACAACTCCCCCGAGATTTTGACGCAAATGTCGTTTGGCGCCTCGGCCATTTGCTCCGGCAACGGTGCCCAGCGAGTGGCCCAAATGCTGTTGGACTCGCAACAAGGATGACCATGTCTAGAAGCTTTTCCATCGCCGGACGCGCCATCGGAGCGGATCAGCCGCCTTTCATCATCGCCGAAATGTCGGCCAATCATAACGGCGACTTGAACCGCGCCATGGCCCTGCTGGAAGCCGCCGCCGCCGCCGGAGCGGATGCCGTCAAGCTGCAAACCTTGAAACCCGACGCCATCACCATCGATTATGACGGTCCCGGTTTCGTCATCACCGATGGTCCATGGGCGGGCTACAGCCTGTTCAAATTGTACCAAGAAGCACAGACCCCATGGGAATGGCACGACCCTTTGTTCAAGCGCGGCAAGGAGTTGGGGCTGATCGTGTTCAGTTCGCCGTTCGACAAACAGGCGGTGGATTTCCTGGACGGTTTGGGCGCGCCCGCCTTTAAAATCGCCAGCTTCGAAATGGCCGACACCGATCTGGTCGCCCACGCCGCCAAGAAGGGCAAGCCGATGATCGTCTCGACCGGCCTTAGCAGCTTGGGCGATATGGCGCTGACCGTGGACTGCATCCATAAAACCGGCAATAGGGACGTGGCCTTGCTTCATTGCATCAGCTCCTACCCCGCCCCCAGCGAAGATGCCAATTTGGCCACCATCCCCCATCTGGCCCAAGCGTTCGACACGCTGGTGGGCCTGTCCGACCACACACAGGGAACCGCCGTTTCGGTGGCCGCTATCGCGTTGGGGGCGTGCATCATCGAAAAGCACTTCACCCTGGCCCGCGCCGATGGCGGCTTGGACTCCGCATTCTCGCTGGAGCCCCACGAATTGTCGGCCCTGGTCGCGGATTGCCGCGCCGCCTGGACGGCGCGCGGCCATGTGTCCTACGCCTTGGAAGAGTGCGAGAAAGGCAATCTGGCCTTCCGCCGCTCGCTATATGTGGTCGAGGATATGCAGCCGGGCGACGTCATCACCGAGGATTTGGTCCGCTCGATCCGCCCCGGCTTCGGCCTGGAACCGCGCTTCCTGCCCCAGGTGCTGGGCAAAACAGCCCGCCGCGCGGTGGCGCGGGGCACGCCGTTCGACTGGAGCATGGTGGATTAAACCATCAGTCCCAGCTTGCCGGGATAGGCATAGCCCGGAAACCATGCCGAGCCGGGCACGCCCAGATGAGCGTTGACGATCTCGGTCAAGATGCGACGATAATCGGTGGCGACGGCCAAATCGACACCCTCGTCCAGTTGCTCGGTTTTCAAGCCCGGCCAAGGGCCGTAGAATTTCCCCCCCGTCCCTTTGCCGCTCAGAACCAGGGTTACTCCGGCGCGGCCATGATCGGTGCCGTTGCTCTTGTTGTTGCGCAGGCGGCGGCCAAACTCGGTCGCGGTCACCACCACCAAGCGGTCGTGATAGGCCGCCATATCGGTCCAGAACGCGGCTAACCCATTGGATAGCCGTTCAACCTGATACCGGAATCGCCCTGCCTGATATTCATGGGTGTCCCAATTGCCATACTCCAGCGTTGCCACTTGCAATCCCATATCCATTTTGATCAATTGCGCCACGGTCTTCAGCGGCCGGGCGAAATCGGCGGCAGTGTCATAGGAAGCTCCTCCGTCGGGTTGATAGGCGGCGATCCGGCCTTGCGGGTCGCGCGGCACTTTCGGATCGATCTCAGCCATCATTTGCAGACAATCCCGTCCCGCCGACGCCATGGCCCCGGCGGAATTCCGATACAATTGCCACAAGGCCGAGGAAACGGCGGGTCCGCCCACCGGCGGCAAACCGCCCGCCAAATCGGGAATGGCCATGGCGTTGGTCATGTCGGCCAAGTCGCCGGACAAAGTTCCTTGCGCGGTCATGGCGGCAAAGCGGCTTTTGGCCGCGACCGCGCGGCTCAGCCAGCCCGATGGGATATGAGCCAGATCAGGGTCCGAGGTGACGCCGCGATCCATCATATCCGTGGCGACAAAATGGCTGCGAGTCTTGTTGGTCAAGCCGCTGGCGTGAACAATCGCCAATGCGCGGTTCTGATAAAGCTCGGCTAAGCCGCCAGCCGCCGGATGTAGACGGAAATCAATTTTGGGATCCGGACCGCCCGCCAACGCGTATCCCGCGTCCTTGCCGTCCATGGCAACCCGCAGATCGCCGATCCGCGCCGCGATAAAATCGGGATCGGACGCTGGCGACACCAGATTGAGCCCGTCGCAACCGCCGCGTAAATGCAGCACCACCAAGATGGGCGCGCGCCCTGGTTCAGCGCCAAAAGCCAAGGACCTAAGGCCGGGGATCGGCAGCACGCCGCCCACGCTGGCCGCAACCAACCCCTTCAACACGTCACGGCGAAAAAGAGTGGTCATGGTTGCGCCTCAACAGCTTTGATAGTCTGGGGACAGGACCGCCAACGCGGCCATGGTAGATAGACGTTTGGCATCCATTCCCTCGATGCTCACCGTCGGCGGAACGCCCACCGCACCGCTGATGGCGGACAGGGCCGAGGCATCGGCGGGCACGCCCAACAGGTCCAGCCACTGCTTGGCGTAGGTGGCAGCGCTTTTGTCGCCTCCCACCGGCACGGTCCGCGATGGGTCGCAGGCACCGGTTCCCCACTGATTTTGGGCCACGCCCAACAGCAAATTCCACCGATTGCGCACGGTGTTGGCCCCCAGGAAATAGGAGTCGTCGTCGGGCAATCCCGTGGGGGCGGGAAAACCGAACAGACGCTGTCCCGCTGCCGCAACCGCATTGTGAAACCCCTCGGTGGGAACAAAATCCAGGCCTGTCAAACGAATGAACCCGGCGGCGACAGTCAACGGACGCTTGAGCTTCGCCCCGCGCGAGGCGGCGAATTCCGGCGACAGGGCGATGGTTCTGATCACTTGGGCGATTTGGTCGGGGGCCTTGGCGGTGGCGCGCCAGACCTGGGCCGTCTGCTCGACCAAGCTTTCGCTGGCTTGAGGGCCGACAAAGCGGCGGCACAGCTTGCGGGCCAAGTGCCGAGCGGTGGCGGGATGATCAGCCACCAAGTCCAAGACTTTGCGGCCATCCGCTAAAGCGGCAGAGAAGGGAT
This sequence comes from uncultured Rhodospirillaceae bacterium, assembly GCA_903924765.1. Classification (GTDB taxonomy): domain Bacteria; phylum Pseudomonadota; class Alphaproteobacteria; order Rhodospirillales; family Magnetospirillaceae; genus CAIYCT01. The sequence continues at coordinate 6,586 of CAIYCT010000498.1, forward strand.
CGAATTCTTGGGTCAACACTCGCTTCTGATAACCGTCATGCCAATTCTCCACATAAACGAACCGCCCGGTGGCGGGAAGCTTGCGCTGGCCGTCGAGACCGGCACCGTCCTCCACCGTCCAACCGGTGAAAGCCCGCGCGGCCTCGTATACATCCTGATCGATATAGCCCGCCGGTTGACCGGCCATCGCACCCGGAACGTCGCGCCAGCGGTCATAGCGGTCATTGAGATAGGCGTCGCGGCCCAACGTGTGCAGCTCGAACAATTCGCGGGCATAGTTTTCGTTGGCCGCCCCCGCCCGCGAGGAATGATTGGACAGGTAATAGAGCATGGCGGCGGAGCCCGCGACCGCTTCGAGCATATCGCGGAAATTGCCCAGGCAATTCGGGCGGATCACGTCGCGATCATAGGTGGGCATGGCCAGCATGATCTGTTCGGACGCCAACGCGTTGACGTGGAAATGATCATGCCAGAACTGAGCCATGGCTTCGCGTAGTTGATAGCGGCTGTAGACCGCGCGAAGATAGGTGGCAGCGATCACTTCATCGACGGCGCGGCGGCGCTCGGACCCGTCGCGGGGCGTGGCGCTATTGTCCAACAGCGGCCAAACGGCGTCGATGGGCTTGCCCAACATATCCAGCGGTCGCGCTTCGTCCAAGGCGGGCCATTTGCCCTCGGCGGCGTTGTAATGGATGCGGAGCCTGACATCTTTCAGCCGACTGGTCATGGCAGCATCGTCGCCTTTGGGTGGAGAGGTTTGCTCTTCCAGCCAAGCCTGCACCCCATGCCGGGAAAAGCTGGAAAAATCCTCGATGGTCGGGCCGTGGCCAAACCGGCTGAGGGCGAAGATCAGGGACTGATTGTCGGACGGAGTAGGCACGGGCACACCTTTATCGTCTTGATGACCACGATCAGATTAACCCAAGAATGATGGTTAAATTATGTTTGGGCCAAACACAGCCGACCGATCCGTTCCGCCGCGCCGCCATGCCGGATCAAGTCCGCTTGCGGTGCGCCTGCGGGTTGCGTCAACCATGCACCAACCTTTTGGACAATTTGATCCACCGTGCGCACCAGAGTCACGCCCGGCCGCAGGGCGATGCTCAACAAATCGTCGCGAACCAAACCCGGTTGCAGACTGAGAGTGGGACGGCCCACCAACCAGGATTCATACAGCAGAATAGACGCCATGCCCGCCGTGCGATCAGCGGCCAGCATCACCTCACGTCCGCTTAGGCCCACAACCACGCGCCCCGCACAGGAACCTTTAACCCTTTCCCACGCCTGTTCGACCTGCTCGGGCTGGTCGCGAGGATGGGGGATGACAACCACATCCACCGGCGCGTCCCCCAACCCTTGCGCCAGCGCCGACAGCGCATCCCATTCCGTATAGCCGCGCCACGCAGAATTGTCCGGTCCGGCTCCCTGATCCTGGGACACCGGCTCGTTAATGAAGGCAATCAATCCGCGCCCGTTTAGTCCCAATCCCAAGCGCTGACGAAATTCCAGTCGCCACGCATCCGTCACCTGCTGGGCCGCCAGATCCAGGGACCCCAAATTGGGATGGCCGGTCACCACCAAGCAGGTTTCCGGCACTTCATCCGCCAAGGCTTCTTCCTTGGCCTTGTCGTCCATCACGGCGTAGATGTCGGGAATAAGGGGCGGCAGTCCATCCATGCACAGGCGGGAGCGATAATTAACCCAATTGTCCAACACCGCCACCACGCGCTTGCCGTCTGCCTTGGCTTGGCGGGCCAGACGCAAGGGAACTTGGTCTTTGAGCGAGGTGCCGAAACACAAAACATCGAAGACTGGATCGGTGGCAAGCACAGGAATGGACGGGTCCAACCCCTGGGTCAAACCACCATGATCCAACACGGCCACCGAATGATGATGAGACATTAACCAGTGCGCAACGGGACGAACGGCGCTGGCGCCGCCAGGATCGCCCGCTGCGAACAGGATATTAGGCAAAGGCGCTGAATGATCCAGGAGCGACTGGCGGCGGCGCCGGAGTCTCGATCTGGGTTTTGGATTGCATGGGGGCAGTCACCGGTTGCGGCATGGGCGCTTCAACCGGATCGTGTTCCAACGATTCTTTCAGACCGGCGGCGATTTGACGGTTGAGGTTGATCAAGGCCTCAAGCTTTTCTTTGGTCGGTTCGGCCAGCGAATCGACGGTATGGCGATCCACGAACTGACACAGGGTCAGCATGTTGATGGTGATTTCTTTAGTCGGATCGGCTTCAAGCGCGACCGTCAGGTCCGCTTGGAAAATTGTCCACAGACGCCAATTCAAGCGCAACGCATCGCGCATGTCCTTGTTGTCGGCGCGGGCGGCGGCTTGCGCCAGACGACGACCGGCTTCGGTTAACGCCCACGCCTCCGTCGCGCGAGGATTTCCTTCCTGCGGAGTGCTGGCGACCTGAGCCGCTGCTGCATAAGGATTCATCTAAGACCTCCAATAGCCCATCCGACAAAGTCTATCACCGCAAAAGTTAACAAATTCTGTCACCACTCAATCTCGGTCCCATCGTAATGCAGGAAACGACCATTGTCCTCGGGCGTTAACCCCGCAATCACCGTGCGCATTCCGGCAATAGAAGAGTCTGCGTCCAGCGGCGCCGTCGGCCCGCCCATGTCGGTTCGCACCCATCCGGGCGACAGCAGCACCGTGATCATGCCCTTGGTCTCGGGGGCCATGGACAGGCTTTTAAATCCCATGTTCAAGGCCGCCTTGCTGGCCCGATAGGCGAAGGACCCTCCCGAGCTGTTCTCGGCCATCGAGCCCATTTTCGACGAAATAGCGGCGATGATCTTGGGCCCGGTCATGTGGTGCAAAAACACTTTGGCCAATTGCAACGGCGCAAGGGCATTGACCGCCATGGCATTCATGAAGCTGTCGCGTTTCAAATCGGCCAAGCCGCCGAAATCAGGACATACCCCCGCATTGATCAACAGAATATCCAGCATGATTCCATTCAACGCCTGAGCCAAGGTGTTGATCTGTCGAAAATCGGTCACGTCGCAGGCATGGAGTTCCACGCCGGTTTTTTTTAGATCGGCGGCTTGTTTGACATCGCGCACGCTGGCCACCACTCGCCAACCATCATCGGCATATTGCCGTGCGAATTCCAGCCCCAGGCCGCGATTGGCGCCAATAATAAGAATGGTTGGCATCCGTCACCCTTTCAGAATGTTGTCCAACACGGAAATCGCACCGTCCTTATCGTCGATTTCCACCACCCATAAATCCCCGTCCAAAGCAATGGCTTTGGCGATGGCTGCGTCGGCTGTTGGTTCGGGAACCGGATCGACGCCGGTGACGCGCAGCCACGCCAAACGAGCCTCGACGTCGCGCACCTGGGTATAGACCCGAAATCCGGTCGCCCCCTGATTGACCTTGATCACGATGTCCCCGGCATCCTCGTCACCCTTACGGGCCACCAGGACGTTCAAACCCACCGAGGCACAGCGCCGGATGGTCGCTCTCACTCGAAATCCTGCCTTCAATTTGGGATCGCTCATGACCTATTCTTATCATAGACTTAGCCGCTGTGGAAAAGTTAGATTTGTTGCAAAAAATCAAGCTCTTAGAGAGCCCCCTTAGTCAGTCGGCAGAAAATCAAGCGCCCGCAGAGGAGCACGAGAAGGCGATCCCGGCGGACTGTTCCTGAAGAACGAGAGGCGTTTTGATATAATTGTGTTTAAAGTTTCATAAGATTCTTAAGGTACGACGCTTGTCCACGAAGGGCGGACGGTATATTGATATTGGGCTTATATCTCTCCGCAAGGGGGATAGGCTTGTTGAGTTCGCCTTAGGGATTAATGATGACGGCTTTGGGATGGGGTCGCCTCTATGGCATTAGCGTCGAACAGATCGACGCCGATCATCGGATTATTTCCGAATTGATCCTGCAATTGGACGATGCTGTCGAAACCGGGCAAAGCCGCGATGTGGTTGCCAATATCATCGCCGCCATCGTAGAGTTCACCCACCATCATTTGGAACGCGAACAGACCTTGTGGACCGAGGCAAAATCTTTGAATCAAGCTTCGCACGCGCAATTGCATACGGAACTCGCCGACCTGTTGGACGGCCTGGTCCTTAACGGCATGTCCGCCAAGATCGCGGTTGACGATCTGAACCGAATCAAATCCATTTGGGATGCGTTGCGTCACGATGAAACCCTTCAA
>CAIYCT010000499.1 GCA_903924765.1 uncultured Rhodospirillaceae bacterium
AGAAATTAGCTACGATGCCATCAAATTCGGACAGATAGGCCGTTCATATGGGAAATGTCGATTCAAATAACTCCGTCTACATTGGATATTGCAATGAACACTCCATTTAAGGCACTTGCTGCCATTTCCCTGATCACCGGATTAAGCGCATGTGCTTCGTCGCCGACCTTGCCAAGTCCTGAGCCGTATTATGTTCATGTTGTGGTCGAACGTGATCTTGCCGTTCGTCAAACGCCGAATGCCGGAGGCACTCAAATCGGCCTTTTGCCCGCAGGTTCAGATCTGACGGTCTGGGTAGAAGATGTCGGCGGCAACTGGTATCGTCTTCACAGTCGCGATGACAATATTGGGTATATCTTCGGTAAGCCTTTTCGAACTACGGAGTAGTTTTCCAGTTTAAGGGCGTCTCTCAAGAAAAAGGGGTAGAATATGGCGCAAAACATAAGGAAAGGGTTTGGTGACAGCCTAAGAATCACCACAGATGAAGAGGATGCAAAAGAAACTGGCGCTGCTATTCGCGGGTTTTTTGGACTTGTTTTTGCATTTATCGGATACAGCATTATTAGTGGCATCATTCCTTTTGATACACCTCTTCACAGAACTGCTACCATAATTACAGTCATTGTTTCTTTTATCATAGGCGGCGCTATTGCATTTTATGTCATAGCTATAGATCTGTGCTGGGGTGTATATCTTTTTATTATGGGAGGCGAGCACTCAGCCACCCCAAAGATTACCCAACCGAATGAACAGGCATCGTCTCAAGCATCCCCGTTATCTCCAAAAGATAGTAAGGCACCGCAAAATTCTTCTGTTCCCCAGCCGGAATCGCGGACAGATCAACCTCCGACGCCCCATCAACCAGAGCCGACGGTTGTGGCGGCTCAGCCTCCACAAGCAATAGAGCAGCCTTCATCACCTGCACCTGTTATCGTGGCTGCGCCATCTGTCGATACCCCCCAGAATCAATCATCTCAGGATTTGTTCAAATAAACCCATTTGTAAGGGATTTACCACCAAGGTTTTATTGGAGCATTTTCCGTCAATTCTTCGGCAATCTCTTGTTCGCAAATAGCCTTCTATGAACGTATCTCGGAATAACGGGGAGGCTGACGATTGGCCCCCCGATTTTTTTGTCCTCTCCCTTCCATAGATCAGTCAGGTGCATGAAGCACCACCGTCTTCCGCAACGCGGGGGCGATTAGGCTGAAATGGAATAAAGGATAGGATCATGAAGAAACAGCTAACCGCACCAATGTTGTCCGGAAGCTCCTGGGCGGCGATCCTAGCCGTCATTGGAGTTTTCGCTGTCAATGACGGCGCGATGGCGGCCACCAAAGAAGAGGTGATGAAGATGGTCTCAGAGGAGGCCTCCAGCAATGGTCGCGTTCCCGTGCCTCTTGCCCTCGCCGTCGCCAGAGTCGAATCCAATTTCAACGACAAAGCAGTCAGTTCCGCAGGAGCTCGCGGGGTTATGCAGATGATGCCTTCGACAGCGATGGGCGAGTTCGGCGTACCCAAAGAGCAACTTATGGACCATAGGCTCAATGTTAGGCTGGGAATCGCCTATCTGGAACGGCTTTACAATCAATATGGGCAGGATTGGGAACTGGCGCTTTCCCATTACAATGGCGGCACCCTTCATATGAGTGGCGGTCATTTTGTTATCCACGATTATAACCGCCAATATGTCTCTGATGTGGTCCGTTGGGCTAGTACCTTTCAGGCCGACGGCACAGCTCTCGCACTCGCTGGTGCGGCTGGAGTCGCGGGTGTCACTTTGGCCTCCTGGCAAAGGGAAAACCGCTTTCAGGATGGAGGTCGCCAGACTCGCCAATCTGAACCTAATTGGCAGCGGGTCCATCGCGCCGTCGCATCAACGGACGGAGATCACTTCCTTTCCGACATGCTGGCCGAATCGACCAGCGAACTGCGCGGACGTTTTCGCGCCAGCCTGGGCAGTCGGGGCGGATCTCCTGAAGAACGTGTCGCCGAAGAAGAAAACTACGCAGTTGAACCTGTTCGTCAGGTGGAATGGCCTAGCGAAACTGTCCAGGTTCAGCAGGCCGCTCCAAAGCCGTCCGGGCGCTTCAATTATGCCCCGTATGGCAGCGGGCAGTTTCTTTGATCCAAGTTCAGCCTAAGGAGATTATCATGTTGAAAAAGAGCATTATCGCCCTCGTCATGATCGGAATGACGGCAGCGCCCATTTCACCCGCTTCGGCTAATGACCGTGGCCTAGGAATTGCCTTAGGGCTGGTAGGGGGAGCCATCGCCGGAGCTGCCATAGCTTCTACCGAGCAGCCGGTATATGCAGCCCCGGCCCCTGTTGTTTACAATTCCGTCCCGGTCGTCACCTACGTTCAGTCCCCACCTGTGGTGTATACCCCGATTGTTGTGTACGCTCCCCCAGCGCCGGTCTATGGCTTTCATTACCGCCAATGGTGACTGTGCCGAATACAGCAAGGCGATTTTCTGATAACACCAGCTTTGAAGGTTCTCTCAATTAGCCGGTTTCCTACAAAAGGAAACCGGCTTCTATCTTTGTCATCCTAACGCTACAATTGCGCTCATTACTCCCATCCACCTTTCGAGTCGAGAATGTCTGCTGACCATTATATTTTAGAAGTTGGTAAAAGTTCAGAACTGGTGGCAGCTCTGCGTCTCCTTGCGGAAACAGAGGATGGCGGTGAACCGCGTTTTCCTTCCGATGTTTGCCGTGCCGTTGGCAGAGTCATCGTCTGCCGTACGTATGCTCCAGCACTACTTGAGCTTTGCCACCTCGCTCGGGCAGCCTCGATCTTCCGTGGCGGTTATGTCGATTTCTTCTGGGGGCAAGGGCCGATGCGGCCTTCGCGTTTTCGTGGGAAATTCTCTTCGTCCGTGGTTTCGGGTGAGGAGTTCTGCAAAGTTGTCGGCAATGGCATCGAACTTAGCTACCGAGACAAACCGTTCTCGATTAGTTTTGGTCGAATGCCGTTTCTCATCGCTCTGACTGAATTTCTAGTCACGGCCATCGGCTTTACCGCTCTTGACGATGCTTTTTCGCCATTGTCACGAACGACACTGACTGCATCTGACGTGTCGGCCTTGGCAAACTCGCTTTCTCGCGCTCTTTACGACTGGCTGAAAGACCATCTCCCTCCGGTTCAAGCCCAACGCAAATTAGCTTTGCTGGTCGATTTCCTCAAATCCCGAAATAGTGGAGATTTCGGGCGAGAAAATATTGATGACCAAGCCATAATGGACTTTTGGTGTGCCTTTGCCGCATCTCCCGACTTTGAAGATTTTCGCACTTACCGTTCAGCCTTCATGGCATTCGCACGATTGCGCCAAGTAATGGAAGGAGCTGATACGTTGCGTGCAATCAATCAGGCAGATCCCATCGGCAACGCGCGCGAACACGGCGAAATCGATCCCGAGGAGATCGAAACGGCCATTGAAGCTATAACAGAGGACATCAATCCATTTGATGTGTTGTCTGAGCCTCCCACCTCACGGATCAAGTTTTTTAACACCAAGGAACGCGAACTGTGCAGATTCCTTTTCGAATGTGGACGATTGGCTGATCCATTACCGCTCTCTTTCTTACGCTGCGAAGTTTTTGGCGCTGCGCAAGCTCGGATCACCCAGGGGATGCGTGACCGGGCACAAGGCTCCCAACTCGTCACGTTGATCGAACAAAGCTGCACAAGCGAC
>CAIYCT010000500.1 GCA_903924765.1 uncultured Rhodospirillaceae bacterium
ATTGGGTCAACCCTCCTGGATGGTTGACCCCTATAGATTCACATAAAAGACGCGGGGGGAATCGTCTTTTTTCAGAACGCTAATTTGCTTATGAAATTAGCGTTGAACAGCCCTGCCGCCCATCCCCTTCTCCCTTGTACACGGATCGCCGTCCCACTCCATGGGGCGGCGTTTCTGTGATAGGCATTGCAAATTAGACGCAGATCGATAAACTGAACTGTATAGTATAGTTTAGTTTATCGATCGGTGAGAGAATGCCCCCAGACGATGAAGCAAGTTCCCAAGCCCGCCGCGCCGGTCGAATCAAGAATTTCAAAATATTGGCAGCAATCGTCGCGCTTATAGCGCTGGCGGCGACCGCCAATTGGCTGTTGGGACAGAGCACCGAAACCACCGACGACGCCTTCCTTGAGGGCGACGTGGTACAAATCGCGCCGCAAACCGGCGGTCGAGTATTCGCGACTCACTTTCACGACAATGACATCGTCAAGGAAGGCGATTTACTGATCGAGATCGATCCCCGCGATGCGCAGGTGGCGGTGGACGCCGCCCAAGCTGCCTTCGACGCGACCAAGGCGCGGGTTTCGCAAGCCCAGGCTAATCTGGACATGGTGCAAGTCACCGCAACCGCCGAACACGCCCGCGCCGAACAGGCCTTCCGTGGCGCAAAACGGCAACAAGAAGAGGCCCAATACACCGCAGAGGCGGCCAAGGCCGAATCCGAACGGGCCAAATCCGACACCGAACGCTATCACCGTTTGTACGAGGCCACCTTCGCCTCGCATCAGAAACTGGAACAAGTCGAGGCTGAATCTCAAAGCAACAAGGCCAAATGGCTGGCGGCGCAAGCGGCCATCGCCTCTGCGCAAAGCGGTGTCGGACAAGCGGAAAATCAGTTGAAAAGCGCTTCGACCGCCGCACAACAGATCGCTGCCCGCCAAGCGGAGCTATCCTTGGCGTTCGCTCAAGCCCGTCAGGCGGAAGCGGATCTGGCTAACGCTCAGCTGACGTTGTCCTATACCAAGGTCTTCGCTCCCAAATCCGGGCGCGTCTCGGTCAAATCGGTGAATGAAGGCGACATGATCAGCAAGGGCCAAGTGATCACTCAGCTGGTTACAGGCCAGCCTTGGGTCGTGGCAAACTTCAAGGAAACTCAACTGACCCGCATGCGGCCCAATCAACCGGTTACCGTGCGGGTGGATGCCTTTCCCCAACTCAGGCTGACCGGCCATGTGCGCGCCATCCAACCGGGGACCGGCGCCCGCTTCAGTCTGCTGCCGCCCGAAAACGCCACTGGCAATTTCGTCAAAGTGGTGCAGCGGGTCCCCGTCACCATCGATCTGGACGATCCAGGCCCGGCGGTCTTGGTCCTACTGGTATTAGGGCTTTCGGTCACGCCCAAGGTGGATGTGAGCCAACCATGACCAAGAAGGTGGTCAGTCCCTGGATCGTCGCCATGGTTGTTGCTTTGGCGGCGTTCATGGAAATCCTGGACGTCTCCATCGCCAACGTCGCCTTGCAGCACATCGCGGGCGACATGTCTGCCAGTCAAGAACAGTCTACCTGGATTTTGACCTCATACTTGGTGACCAACGCCATCATTCTGCCCTTGGCGGGGTGGTTTTCCAGCGTGATCGGACGCAAACGCTTTTTCATCACCTGCATCATCGGCTTTTCCGCTTGTTCCTTGTTTTGCGGACTGTCCGTCAGCTTGCCCATGCTGATCTTCTTCCGCGCCCTCCAAGGACTGACCGGCGGCGGCTTGCAACCGTCGTCCCAGGCCATTCTGGCCGATGCCTTTCCACCTGAGAAACGCGGCATGGCGTTCGCCTTGTACGGCATGTCGGTGGTGTTCGCGCCAGCCATTGGTCCGACTCTGGGCGGGTGGATTACCGACAATATGAGCTGGCAATGGATCTTCTTGATCAATGTGCCGGTGGGTATGGCACTGGTGCCGGTGGTGATGTGGTTGGTGCATGACACCGACGAGGCCGTCCAACGCCGCCAGGAACTGCGTAAAACCAAATTGTCTATCGACTATACCGGCTTCGCCCTGTTGGCCATTGGGCTGGGATCTTTGCAAGTGATGCTGGACAAGGGACAGCAGGAAGATTGGTTTTCATCGCCCATGATCCTCTCACTGACTGTTTTCGCCACTCTGGGACTGATTGCATTTGTTCTGTGGGAACTGGGACAAGACAATCCCATCGTCGATATCCGCTTGTTCAAACGGTCCAATTTCGCCGCGTGCAATGCCATGAACTTCATGTTGGGCTTCATGGTATTCGGCACCACCGCCCTTTTGCCGCAAATGGTGCAAACCTTGTTTGGCTACACCGCCACCGACGCGGGCTTGGTGTTATCGCCGGGCGGGTTTGCCCTCATCCTGTTCATGCCTATCGTCGGAAAATTGGTGGGCAAGGTCGATGCCCGCTATTTGGTGGTGTTCGGACTGTGCGTCGATGCCTTTGCCCTGTATCTGATGGGACATTTTGCCACCGTCACCGATTACGAAACCTTCGCCGGGTACCGCATTATTCAAACCTTGGGCATGGGATTTTTGTTCATCCCGCTGATGTCCTTGCTGTATGTGGATCTGCCCAACGAGAAAAACGATCAGGCCGCTTCGATCTCTTCCCTGGCCCGAAGCTTGGGCGGCAGCGTCGGCATCTCGTTGATCATGACCATGTTGTCGCGCGACACCCAAAGTCGGCGTTCACAGCTGGTCGAGCATATCCGCTTGGATAGCTCAATCTATCAGCACAGCCTGGATCATTTGACCAGTATGCTGGGACGTCACGGCGGATCGGCCGAGCAGGTGACGCACAAAGCGCAAGCCATGATGGCCCAGACTGTCGATGCCCAGGCGTCCTTGCTGGGCTATGTGGACGTGCATTATATCTTCGCCACCCTGATCTTGCTGACCGCGCCACTGGTCTTCCTGACCAAACGCCAACCCCTCGGAGGGGCCCCCGTTCATATGGCCGAGTGAACGGGCTTTACTTCCGAGGTTGGGTCGGAGAGGATGCCCGCGAAATCATTTGGTGTCGCGCATGTTTTGGAATTTTCTCGCCGCTATCGTCGTCTATTCTTGGCGTTTCCGTTGGATTGTCATTGGGATATTCACCTTCATAACCATCGTGGCCGCCTTTTATGCCGCCACCCATTTGGATTTAGACGCCGACGATGGGAAATTGCTGGCGGCGGATCTGCCGTTCAAGCAGGCGGAAGACCGCTTGTCCAGTGCCTTCCCTGACTCCTATTCGGATCTGGTCGTGGTCCTGGATGCGCCCAGTCCGGGGCAGGCGCAAGATGCTGCTCGGAAATTGCGGGACGCCCTGATCGCGCAAAAAGATTTGTTCGCCGCCGCTCGATTGCAAAGCGGTGACGCTTTTTTCCGCCGCAATGGCTTGCTTTACTTATCGGTCGAGGATTTGCGCACCATCAGCGACAAGCTGACCCAGGCCCAGCCCGTCCTGGGTGCGCTGGCCCGCGACCCCACATCACGCGGGGTAGCGACTTTGCTGTCCATGCTGTCCGAAGGAGTGTCCCGCAAGGAAACCCAATTGATGGACATCGAGCCGTTGCTAAACCAAGTCAGCGGATTAATCGAAGGCAGCCTGAAAGACGCGCCGCCGCGACCGATGAAAATGGAGAGTGAAACCGGTGGATTGATCGCCAACCGCGCCTTCGTCATGGTGAAGCCTATCTTGGATTTCTCGGATTTGACCCCAGGCGAACGCGCCGCCGACGCCATTCGCCAAGCGGCCCGCGATCTGAATTTTACACCGGCTCAAGGCTATCAACTGCATCTGACCGGCCCGGTCCCGCTGATCGACGAGAATTTTTCCGCTGTCGAGAAGGGCATGGGTTTAACCGGATTGCTGTCCTCGGTGGCTGTGTTGGCTATTTTGGTGGTCGCCGTGCGCAATTGGCCGTTGGTCGGCGCCATCCTGGCCACCTTGGTGGTGGGACTGATCCTGACCGCCGCTTTCGCCTCTTTGACCGTCGGCACGCTCAATCCCATCTCGGTGGCGTTCGCGGTTATGTTTATCGGCATCGCGGTGGATTTCGCCATCCAATTCACCGTCCGCTATCTGGATATCCGCCTTACCGCGCACGATTCAAAAGAAGCAATCACTAAAACCGCCAAGGTCATGGTGTCGCCCTTGTCCCTGGCCGCCATCGCCTCGGCGGCGGGGTTCCTGTCGTTCCTGCCCACCAACTATCAAGGCGTCTCGCAATTGGGTTTGGTGGCGGGCGGCGGCATGATCATCGCGTTGATCGTCGATCTGACCTTGCTGCCAGCCTTGCTGCGCATCATCCGTCCGCTGGGCCACAAGGAAATGGGGGGGTTACCCCAGGCCAAAATGATAGACGGCTTTCTGGCCCGCCGCGCCCGTTGGGTGGTGGGCGGCGCGGTCGGATTGGCGGCGGTGGGATGCGTGCTTACGCCTCGCCTAGAGTTCGATAGCAATACCTTGCATTTGCAAAGCCCAAAATCCGAAGCCGTCGCCACCTTGATGGATATGGCGCGCTCACCCGATACCAGCCCCTATTTCATCGACATGCTGGCGGTCAACGAACAAACCGCCCACGACATGGTCGAACGTCTTGGATCGATGCCCGAAATCGATCATGCGGTTACCTTGGAAAGCTTCATTCCCGACAATCAGCCAGAGAAGCTGGGCCTGATCGCCGATATCGCCGACATCTATGGCCCGGTGCTAACGCCCGAGGCCCGATTGCCGCCCCCTGACCCTGCACAAAGCGAACAGGCCTTGCGCCAAGCCAGCCTGAATGTGGGCTCCTTGGCCCCCCCCGGCACGGCGGCAACGGATCGGCTGGTCCACGACCTGGAGCAATTGTCTCAATCCGCCGAAGCGACCAAGGCTTTCGACAAACGCCTGGATGACCTGCTCGCCCCCAATCTGGCGCTGCTGACCTCACTATTGTCGGCGGGGCCGGTCTCCGCCGCCGACTTGCCGACCGATCTGGTTGGCGAATGGATCACCGCCGATGGTCAGCGCAAAGTCACCGCGTGGCCGCGCGAGAACATGTCCGACACTCACGCTATGGCCGATTTCGTCAAGGCGGTGCTGGAGATCGACCCCATGGCCAGCGGCATGGCGGTCTCCATGGTCGAAGCGGGGCATGTCATCTTAAGCGCTTTCGTAACGGCGGCCCTGCTGTCCATCGCCTCGATCTCGCTGTTGTTGGGGCTGATCCTGCGCCGCATCTTGGATTCCCTGTTGGTGATTCTGCCGCTGGTGTTGGGAGGACTCTATACGGTGATTGGCTGTGTCCTGTTTGGATTGTCGATCAATTTCGCTAACATTATCGCTCTGCCTTTGCTGCTGGGCATCGGCGTCGCCTTCAACATCTATTTCGTGGTCAATTGGCGCGCAGGTATCACCGATCATTTGGGCACCTCGACCGGACGCGCCGTACTGTTCTCGGCCCTGACCACCTCATCGGCGTTCGGCTCATTAGCGGTTTCGCCCCATGTGGGCACCGCTTCCATGGGATTGCTGCTGTTTCTTTCAGTCGGATTGACTGTGGCCACCACCTTCTTCATTCTACCCGCCCTATTGCATTTGATGCCGAAGCCGAACAATGACTCTGACAACCCTGTTTAAACTGCTGCTGAGCCTGGGCTTAGTCGCCTTGGTGCTGTGGTTCCAGGGCGACCCAGTCGCCTTGTGGCGGTCGTTGGCGCAGGTGGGATTCGACGCGGTGCTTGTGGCCATGCTGTGCCACTTCCTGTCCATGAGCTTGTGCGGCGTCGGCTGGTGGGTCACGGCGGGACGCCCCGACACCTTGGAAGTTTGGCGCTTCATTCTGGCCCGATGGGTCAGGGACGGCGTTGGTCAGTTGCTGCCCATCGTTCCCTTGGCCGGAGAGATCACCGGCGCTCGCATTCTGGCCCAGGCTGGCCTGGGCGGCGCCCAATCGGCCGCAGTGACCGTGGTCGACATTACCGCCGAAATCATGACGCAAGCCATCTTCAGCCTGCTGGGCGCAGTAGTTTGGGTGTATCAAAGCTCCTCGCTCACTTACGCAGCCCTTGGGATTGCTCTGTGTTTGCCCATGGCCGCTGCTTTGGCGCTGGCGCAAAAGTTTGGCTTGGTAAAATTGCTGGAGCGCCTAGCGGATCGCGTCATGCCCGATAGCTGGAAAACGGATGGAGCAACAGCTCCCATTCATGACGCCATCCACTCGCTGTACCAAAACAAGCCGCGCTTGGTTCTATCCGCCGTTATTCACCTGACCGCTTGGATTGTTGCCGTCTCCGAATCCTACTTCGTCTTGAGCCTGTTGAACGCGCCTCTTTCCCTGCCCCAGTGTCTGGCGTTGGAAAGCGTGATCTTCGCCATCCGCAGCGCCGCCTTTATGGTGCCCGGCGCGTTAGGCGTTCAGGAAGGCGGCTATGTACTGGTCGGCGCCGCCTTGGGATTGCCCAGCGAAGTTGCCTTGGCCTTAGCCCTGGTCAAACGCGCCCGCGAATTGGCGTTGGGGTTGCCGTCGCTGTTGATCTGGCAAGTCATGGGCGCGCAATTTCAACGTCAAAATTATCCTTAAGATAAATACCCATATTTTTTTGCCTATTCCGACTTTCGGGTAGGTCACCAACCCCCTTAATTCTGATATAAAAACCCTACTTAAGGCATGGGAATAGCCTCAATCACCTTCACGGCAAGGTGATCATGCCAGGGTGGCTTCTAGGGGGGGCCACCCTGGTTTTGTTTTTATCAGCAATGAGATTATTCGGCAGCGGTCTTGCGATTGCGGCGCAGGTCCAATTCGTCCCACACGCTATGGATGCTGGCGACAAGGTGATCCATCATGGCATCGTCGTGCAAGGGCGTCGGGGTGATGCGCAGCCGTTCGGCTCCCACGGGCACGGTCGGATAGTTGATGGGCTGGAC
>CAIYCT010000501.1 GCA_903924765.1 uncultured Rhodospirillaceae bacterium
ACGCCAAAGTCGGTCTGGGCTCGGCCTGGAGGCCCAGAGAGCCGCCGTCCAATCGTTCGCCCAGGCCAACGGCTACGCCATCATCAGCGAGTTCAGCGAAGCCGAGACGGGCAAGGGGGCCGATGCCATGGATCGTCGGCCTGAGTTAAAGGCCGCTCTTACCACCGCACGCAAGGTCGGCGCTTCCGTGTGTGTGGCCAAACTCTGCCGGTTGAGCCGTGATGTTCATTTTATCTCTGGTCTGATGGCCCACCGAGTTCCGTTCATCGTGGCCGAACTCGGCGCCGATGTTGACCCGTTCATGCTCCATATCCATGCGGCGGTGGCGGAAAAGGAACGGGCGTTGATCTCCAAACGGACACGCGACGCACTGGCGGCTAAAAAGGCCAGGGGCGAGCCTATGGGCAGCGCCAATATCGAGCAGGTTGCCGTTGCCGGCCGCGCCACCGTGATGGCCAATGCTGAAGCGAGGGCTAAGAACCTCCTACCGATCGTCGAGGCTATCAGGGTGGGCGGCATCACTACGCTGGCCGGCATTGCCGAGGTGCTGAACACCCGCGGAATCGGCACCCCGCGCGGCGGGCAGTGGCACCCATCAAGCGTCAGGAACCTGCTGGCACGTGGTCCTGTTGAGGTGCTTTGACCCTCCGCGCAAAAGGCCAGAGACCCAGAAGGCATGCTCTCAACGAACCCATTATGGCTGATAGCCAACACCACCAAAACGCAATTTGAACAGTGCCTTGTGACCATCGTTCCACGCATAGAATGGAGGGAGATCAGTCTCGTCTAACCACCTATTGACCTCGTCTGTTATGTCAATACCATTTACACCCCAACCAACAAGAATAATTTCACGGTTAGATCCGAAGTAGAGCGAGCTTGGTCCGTCGTCTCGGTGATTATGCTCAGTTTTGTCGCTACGGATTATTGTCCACTGTAATGATCTCAGGTATGCCGCGTTCATTATAGTCATATCAGGCCCATTTTCTGTCCTGATCCTGTAATCTTGGTTTACCACAATGCCAATATAGTGCTCTCTTACTACAAGCACAGACGTTCCCACGCGCTTCTTGAAAGTGTATGTGGGTAGAACCTCGTCCTTCACATTCTTTGTTGTTGTCATTTCGAACCCGTCTCGCTTGTAGTCTATGTATTGCGAGACATTTGCCCGCCGCCATGTTAGTTCGATCATCTTGATATCCTTTTTGGTTCGTGGACTTGGTCGTGTGACCCTGAAACCCAATATCGCTTTAGGCGATATCGGGTTTCTGTCCCTCGTTCACCGGAAGTCGGCATCGCACTCCTGAAAGTCGTCCATGGTCAGGGGATCGATCCGCTGGTTCAGCATGTCGAAATACTCCTGATGCTTTGCGATTTCGGTCATTGCGTTTTCGGCACTGAACACCCGATGGATACCGTCGCGGGCGCGGATAAGCCATTCTGGGCAGTATCTCATTGCTTCTTCAGTCGGTAATAGATAGCGGTCATGAGCGGCTTCGAGAGCCGTCAGATAAGCGTCGATGTTATGGTTCTCGACGATCAGGTATGACATGTGTTGCCGGCTGTGAGAACACGCGCTTCGTTGGCGCGCAGTAGCATAGTAATCCATGTGGGTATTCCGGCGGGTCAGATTCGCTCATTTCCAGTGATTCGGTTCATCCCCGGCCTGTTCAGAACTCCTGCTCGGCCGAGCATGGCCCTTGATCATTGAGTGGCAATGTA
>CAIYCT010000502.1 GCA_903924765.1 uncultured Rhodospirillaceae bacterium
AAAAACGCTATTCTTATGCCGCACGGTGTTGCTCCATTTTCGTGTCCAGGAGACGCGCCAACGTCTGAACACGAGTAGAATCAACACCGTGCGACTTGTCCACAAATTTAAACCGGACACCAGTGGACTTGATCCGGCCATCCACGGTGGGCAACAAGCACTGTTGAGCCGGTTCACCGACTTGGCCGGTTTATCGAAACCCGCCAGTGGATCGTGGTGGAATAAATGGGTAAAATGACCCCAGATTTCTCTCGACTGACGGGCTTATACGAATTGCGAAACAGGAATTCCACATGAAGCGTCCAGAGACAAAGCCTGAAACGACGGACGAAGAACCCAAATCATTTTTCTGGTGGGAAGAGGATACGCTGGTCGTCAATATTCTGGGCAAACCCAGCGCCAGCCGCGACGCCATCGGCAAGCCGAAAGGGACGCAGCTTATGGTCAGCGTGACCGAAGCCCCCCGCCTTGGCCGCGCGACAGACCACATGGTGCGGTTTCTGGCCGAAGAATTCGGCACAACCCCCTCCGCCATCGAAGTCGTCTTTGGGCGCTTCAACGTCAACAAACAGCTCAGAATCAAGGCCCCAACCAAACTGCCATCCGTTTTCCAGCAGACAAGCTTGTAATAGGACCGAATCCCTTGACTCCCTCTCCCCTCGCGTGAGCGGGCCGGGGTGAGGGGGGAGGCGGAATGCGCGAAGGGACCAGTCCCTTCGCCTCTTTCTGCCCCCCCCTTGCCCGCCCCATTTGTTCATGGTACGTTCTGGTTATCGGGAGGCAAGCATGAACCCAATGGCGGGACCCAAGGCGCGGGGAGCGCGGTCGAATCCTAAGTCTCGGTTCCAGCGTCAGGAGCGGGTGGCGATTGATGACGGGTGGGATTTGGACTCCGATCCCGACACCGATCCCGCCCCCGATCCGGCGACCGTGATCCATGTGGACAAGACCAAATCCATCATCACCTACAACAGCTCGCCAGACATTCCGTTCGACCGCTCGATCAATCCCTATCGCGGTTGCGCCCATGGCTGCATCTATTGCTTTGCCCGGCCTGGGCACGGCTATTTGGATTTGTCGTCCGGGTTGGATTTCGAGACGCAATTGTTCGTCAAGCCCGACGCGCCCACGCTGCTGGCGGCCGAGTTGCGCCATCCCCGCTATCGTCCGGCGACTTTGGCCATCGGCGCCAACACCGACCCCTATCAGCCGCTGGAGCGTCAATACGGCATCATGCGCGGCTGCCTGGAGGTCTTGGCCGCCTTCAATCACCCTGTCGCCATTGTCACCAAAAGCCATTTGGTCACCCGCGACATCGACATTCTGGCCGCCATGGCCGCCAAGGGATTGGCCTCGGTGGCGGTCAGCGTGACCTCGCTCAGCCGCGAGCTGCATCACAAGCTGGAGCCGCGCGCCGCCCTGCCCCGGCTGCGGCTGGACGCCATTCGTCAGCTGGCCCAGGCGGGCATTCCCACCACTGTGCTGGCCGCGCCCATGATCCCGCGCATCAATGACCACGAATTGGAGGATATTCTGGCCGCCGCCAGACACGCCGGGGCCACACGCGCCGCCTATATCCTGCTGCGCCTGCCCCACGAGGTGAAGGACCTGTTCGCCGAGTGGCTGCGGGCGCATTTCCCCGACCGCGCCCTGCACGTGCTGTCTTTGGTCAGCCAACAACGGGACGGCAAACTGAACCAGTCGGACTTTGGCAAACGCTTCGTCGGATCGGGGCCGCACGCGGATTTGTTGCGCCAGCGCTTCCACATCGCCCACGGCAAGCTGGGCTTCGCCACGGAATGCGCTGGCCTGGACAGCAGCCAATTCGCCGCCCCTCCGGCCAAGGGCGACCAATTGCGGTTGTTTTAGCCCCACTCTTCCCACCCGCCACCGCCAAGGCTCCGGGCCGC
>CAIYCT010000503.1 GCA_903924765.1 uncultured Rhodospirillaceae bacterium
AGACTGATAGCGGGCTGTCCGTTGAAACCAAGTGCGCTTTTGCCAGGAACGGCAACTTTTGGATACACAGCCACGCAGAAATTAGCTACGATGCCATCAAATTCGGACAGATAGGCCGTTCATATGGGAAATGTCGAATCAGGAGTTCGTCCGCGCCAATGACAAGACAATGCCGGCGGATTATTTTGCCGCGCCTTTGATGCAAGGCGAAACCATCGAAGGCGCTGTGGTGGTGTTTCAAGACGCGACTTTGCGCCGTCAATACGAGGCAGCCATGGCCTCGGCACAGCAGAATTTGGAGCGGTTGGTGACCGAACGGACCCAGCAATTGTCCAAGGAGGTGGATATCCGCGCCAAGACCGAGGTGGCCTTGCGCGACTCCCGCGCCCGGATGAAAGGAATTACCGACTGTCTGTTGGAGGGCGTATTGGTGGTCAACGTTGGCGGCGACTTGATGTTCACCAATCCAGAAGCGCGGCGACTGTTAAACGTTGAGGGGGGTGATGATCTTGAGGGGCTGCCCATCGACGATTTGTTCGTGTTGGACGGCGATCCGCCGATTCCGTTTCAACACTCGCCGTTTAACACCGTGATCGTCCGGCAAACACCAATCAAGAATGACGATGCCGCCTTCCTGACCCACGACAAACGAACCTTGTCCGTGGCCTATGCCTGTTCCCCGTTGATCGTCGAGGGAGGGGGCTTGGCGGCGGTGATCTTATTTCGTGATATCCACGAATTGAAGGCTGCGCAATGGGATGCCCTGCAAGCCTCGCGTTTGGCCAGCGTCGGACAATTGGCGGCGGGAATCGCACACGAGATCAATACGCCCATTCAATATATCGGCGACAATCTGCGCTTCATTAACGATGCGCTGCAATCCTATCAGAAGATCGTCTTCGCCGCCCAGCAATGGGTGGAAAAAACTTTGGCCGATCACCACGACGATACCGCCTTGTCCTTGCAAGAGATGTTCGAGGAGGAGGACATCGCTTATCTGAACGACGAGGCTCCGACCGCCATCGCTCAAAGCCAGCAAGGCGCGGACCAAGTGCGACACATTGTTCTGTCAATGAAAGAGTTTTCCCATCCCGGTTCGACCAGCAAAATCATGACCGACATCAATTGGGCGTTGGAAAGCACCCTGACAGTGTGCCGAAACACCTGGAAACATGTGGCCAACGTGGAAATGGATTTCGCCCCGGACCTGCCCCATATCCTGTGTTATTCCAGCGAGCTCAATCAGGTTTTCCTGAATTTGATCATAAACGCCACCCACGCCATCGAGGAGTCCGTTCACGGCGGGGATGGGTTGGGACTCATCAAAATTTCCACCAGAGCCGAGGGCGACTGGATTGAAATCAGGGTGAGCGACACTGGCAACGGAGTCCCTGCCGCCATTCTGGATCGCATTTTCGATCCGTTCTTCACCACCAAGGCGGTGGGTAAAGGGACTGGACAGGGGCTTGCTATTAGTCGAGATGTGGTGATCAATAAGCACCAAGGACGGTTAGACGTGGAAAGCGTCGACGGCGTGGGGGCCACGTTCATCGTGCGCCTGCCTGTTGTCAGTCCGGAAGAGGAATGGACCAAGGAACAAGTGTCATGACCGAGCCCACAATCGCGCAGCCCATTCACGTTTTGTTTGTGGATGACGATCCCAATATCTTGGCTGGTTTGCGGCGCTCCATGCATCCCTTTGCCCGACGGTGTCACTGTTTGTTTGCGGCCAGTGGTCAAGAAGGGTTGGAACTGTTCAAGAGCAGTGCCATCGACGTGGTGGTTTCCGAAATGCGCATGCCACTGATGGACGGCGCCGAATTCCTGAACAAGGTTCGCGATCAGCACCCCGAAACGGTGCGTATCATTCTGTCGGGATATGCCGCCCAAGACAGCGTCATGCGCACGGTAGGGCCAGCCCATCTATATCTTGCCAAGCCCTGTTCGCCCGAAACCCTGTTGAACGCGGTGACAAGACCCTTGGCCTTACGCAAGTATCTGACCTCGCCGCACATGCGTTCGACCCTCTCCGGCCTGACCACGCTTCCCAGTTTGCCCGAGATCTATCTCAATCTTGAAAAAGAGTTCAATTCCGCTCGCGGCTCGGTACAGGCGGTGGCTGATTTAATCAGCCATGACGTCGCCATGACTGCGGAATTGCTGAAGCTTACCAATTCGGCCTATTTTTCATCGATGGGACGGGTCAGCACGCCGCTTCAGGCCGTGCGGACCTTAGGATTCGAAACGGTTCAATCCCTGGTTTTGCGCATCGGCATTTTCCGCCAGCTGTCTGCCAAGGGCGAAATATTGCGCTTGATGCATTCCTTGGACATCTATTCTGTCCATCTGGGAATCTTGACCAAGGAACTGACCAGATCCCAAGGCGGCAGCGTAACCGAATGCGGCATTGCCTATTGCGTCGGATTGTTGGGAGCGATCGGGTGTCTGGTTTTGATGGACGCCTATCCTGATCGCATGCTGTCGGTGATCAAGCGCTTGGAAGAAGAGGACATAGCGTTCACCACGGCTGAGCAAGACGAATTCGGAGTTAATCATGGGGCCGTCGGCGCCTATCTGTTGGGGCTATGGGGGTTCTCGGATCCCATCGTCGAGGCGGTGGCCTATGCGTCGTGCCCGTCAATTAGTCCGGTGCGCGACAATCTGTATTTGACCGCTCTGCACGCCGCGACGATATTGGGACCCAGCTATCTGCCTTCCAAGCGCGAGATTGTACCCTTTGAGTGGGATATGGACTATGTGCGAGCGGTCCAACTCGAACAGCGCTTAGCAGATTGGTTGCAGGTGGTGACAAAGATCAAAGCGGAGTGGGGTAATGCCTGAAAAGATCCTCTTAACCCGGATTTCCCATATGACCCAAGGTTTCCGTGACGAAATAGCGTAATTCTGCTATAAGAATCAGTGTGATAGCGATTATTTTCGGGGCTAAAAATGGACGCTGCTTCGGGTGAAATTGAAACGGACGATATTCGGG
>CAIYCT010000504.1 GCA_903924765.1 uncultured Rhodospirillaceae bacterium
CATAAATGTCCTCCCCATGCCAAACCCTCGGCGCATTGGCCGCGCCGTGTCGCCCCATTAGGACGGCTCGGAACCATCCGCGTCAAGAGCGTGTCGACCCGCTTGTATACGGTGCTGCGGCGCGATAGCCTCGCATCGTGTGGGCGGGCATCTTGTGGGCGGGCATTGGGGGGGGATGGCGATGGCGGCGGCGAAGGTGGTGACCATCGGTCAGCAGAAGGGCGGCGCCGGCAAGACCACGCTGGCGGCCCAACTGGCGGTGGCCTGGCGCGATCAGGGGGCGCGGGTGGTGCTGCTCGACGTCGACCCGCAGGGCAGCCTGACCGCCTGGTACGAGGCCCGCAAGGGCGCCGGGGCCGAGCGCCAGGACGGCCTGGTGGTGCACGCGGTGCAGGGCTGGCGGCTGGCCACCGAGCTCGACCGGGTCAGGCGCCAATGCGACCTGGTGCTGGTCGACACCCCGCCCCACGCCGAGACCGACGCCCGGGTGGCGGTGCGCACCGCCGATCTGGTGCTGGTGCCGGTGCAACCCAGCCCCATGGATCTGTGGGCCACCCAGGCCACCCTGGACGCGGCCAAAAAGGAATCCACGCCGGTGATGATGGTATTCAACCGCACGCCTACCCGCGGCAAGCTGGTCGAGGCGGTCCGTCGCAAGATTATAGAGATGGATGTTCCCGTCGCGCAAACCGTGTTGGGCAATCGCGTGGCCTTTGCCGCCAGCATGATGGAAGGCAAGGGGGTGATGGAAAGCCACGCCCGCCATACCGCCGCCAAGGAAATCCGGGCGCTGGCCGAGGAAATTTCCGCTCATATCGGCTTGGGGGGATAAGGCTGCAATGGTCCTGTTCGCGCTTTCCTTGGTGTTTCACACTCTGGCGTCCATCGTTTGGGTGGGCGGCATGTTTTTTGTGCGCGCTGTATTGATCCCCTCTTTGCAGGGATGGGAAGCGCCGGAACGATTCGCTGTGCTGGCTCGAGTGATGCCTGTGTTTTTTCGTGTCATCTGGGGCGCGGTCGCGGTTTTGTTGGTGACTGGGTACGGCGTGCTGTTGTTTGGCTACAGCGACGGACTGGGTGGAGGCGGCATGCATGTGGACATCATGCAAGCGTTCGGCTGGGTTTTGATCCTGTCCTTCGTCTATCTGGATCTGGGGCCGTTCCGGGGGTTCTTGCGGGCTCGCGCCGGTGGCGACATGGACCGCGCGTCCAGAAAGTTGGACGATCTGCGCAAGGGCCTGTCCTACAGCCTGTTCTTGGGCATGGTAACGGCGGCAGTGGGCGCAACGGGTTCTTTGTGGGCTTACTAGAGGTGATCTTGTGACTTTTACCCGAGACGACGTCCAGATTCAGTCGGTCACCACGGTTTACAAAGGTTATTTCCGCATCGACCGCTATCAAGTCCGGCACCGTACCTTCGCGGGCGGCTGGACCGGAACCGTCACCCGCGAGTTGTTCGAACGCGGTCATGCGGTGGCGGTTTTGCCCTACGATCCGGTGCTGGACCGCGTCGTGCTGATCGAGCAATACCGCACCGGGGCGCTGGCTGCCGGACGTGATCCCTGGCTGGTGGAAGTGGTCGCCGGCATGATCGAGGAGGGCGAGTCCACCGAAGACGTGGCCAAGCGCGAAACCATCGAGGAATCGGGCGCTGAAATCCTGGAAATGATTCCGCTGAACGACATCATGGTGTCGCCGGGCGGCTCGTCGGAAAGCATCAAATTGTATTGCGCGCGGGTGGATAGCTCTAAGCTGGGCGGATTTCACGGCCTGGAAGAGGAAAACGAAGACATCCGCGTCTTTACCTTGTCGGTGGACGAAGCCCTGGAGTGGGTGAAAACCGGAAAGATTTCTAACGCCATCGCCTTGATCGCCCTGTATTGGTTGGCGGTCGAACACAAAAACCTGCGGGCGATGTGGAATCCTTGAACTGGTGACGAGCTTATATTACTTTTTAAGAAGTGTATTTGCCCGGAGATTGTACAAAAATGGATGTTAAAAACGGTTTTCTCGCCACCATCGGCAATACGCCGCTCATTCGCTTGCGGGGCGTGTCCGAATTGACCGGGTGCGACATTCTGGCCAAGGCCGAGTTCCTCAATCCGGGCGGGTCTGTTAAGGACCGCGCCGCCGCCGCCATCATCACTGATGCGGTCGAACGGGGCGCGCTGAAACCGGGCGGGGTGATCGTCGAAGGAACGGCGGGCAATACCGGCATCGGCTTGGCCCTGGTGGGCAATGCTTTGGGCTATCGCACGGTGATCGTCATGCCCGAAACCCAAAGCCAGGAAAAGAAGGACATGCTGCGTCTGTGCGGCGCGGATCTGCGGTTGGTTCCTGCTCAGCCTTATTCCAATCCCGGCAATTACGTTCGCTATTCCGAGACCTTGGCGCTGGAATTGGCCAAGACCGAGCCCAACGGCGTGCTGTGGGCCAATCAGTTCGACAATCAGGCCAACCGCATGGGGCATATGCGCACCACCGGCCCTGAAATCTATGCTCAGACCGACGGCAAGATCGACGCCTTCACCTGTGCGGTGGGGACCGGCGGCACGCTGGCTGGGGTCGGGATCGCGTTGAAAGAGCGCAATAAGAACATCCGCATCGTTCTGGCCGATCCCATGGGCTCGGCGCTTTACAATTACTATGCCCATGGCGAGTTGAAGGCCGAAGGCAGCTCCATCACCGAAGGCATCGGACAAGGCCGCATCACCCGCAACCTCGAAGGCGCGCCCATTGACGGACAAGTTCAAGTCACCGACTTGGAAGCCTTGCCGATCATCTTTGATCTGCTGAAAAAGGAAGGGATCGTGGTCGGCGGATCATCGGGAATCAACGTCGCTGCCGCCGTCAAGGTGGCCAGGGAAATGCAAGTCGCCATGATTCGAGACTCTCAAGCGTCCCTGCGGATTGATACTTTATGAAGCCGATAACCAAATACCAATCTGATGACGGCAATATTTTCGAGATC
>CAIYCT010000505.1 GCA_903924765.1 uncultured Rhodospirillaceae bacterium
CCGCAACAATCGCTTCCAGTCGGACACGGTCGGCGGCAGTAACTTCAAGGTTGATTCCGGTGCGCATCCAACAGAATCGCACATCGGAGAGTCGTGGGGAATCCCAAAACGGATGATATCCGTTAGATTTTATCCACTAGGCGAGACTTGAGAGCGTGAGGCGACAGGCGTATAGGTCGTTAGATTTCGACCAAAAGAGGCCCGCGTGAAGCGCAAATTGCCATCCCTGAAAGCCTTGATGACCTTGGAAGCTGTAGTGCGCCTGGGCTCCATGGGGGCCGCAGCGCAGGAATTGGGTGTCACCCATGGCGCCGTCAGCAAGCAAATCGCCGTATTGGAAGAATGGTTCGGACGCGCTCTGTTCGATCATGACCGCCAACGGTTCCGGCCCTATGACGAGGCTCAGCTTTTGGCCCGGCAAATGTCCCTATCCTTGGACGATATATCCGAGTTGGTGCAACAGATTAGCGGGAATCATTCAACCTTACGGGTGATCATGCAGGCGACCTTCGCTATGCGTTGGGTTATTCCTCGCCTGGACGAGTTTTATAAACTGCATCCAGAGGTGGAGGTTCATGTCAAAACCCGCCAAGCCAATGACGATTGGCGCTCCAACAAATTCGATGTGGCCATCGTCCGTGGGGACGAAACCATCAAGGATTGGGCGGGCGCCGAGTTGTTTCAGGAGCAGATCACATTGATGGCCGCGCCGTCCTTGGCTGCGGACAAAAACCGGTTGAAAGAGTTGACGTTTCTATGCAGCGATTCCCGGGGCGGTGAATTGGACCAATGGCTTGAGGTCGCGGGGCTTGCCGAGGCGTGCGCGGGCAGCCGCCGACAATGCTTCGACCATTTCTATGCGGCGCTCCAAGCCGCCCTCAATGGCATGGGAATCGTTGTCGGCCCCTTGCCCATTTTAGAGAATGAACTTGCGAAAGGGGACTTAATCGCGCCGTTCCCCGACACTGTCATCGTAGGACCGAAGCACGTGGCCTTCTATAATCCGTCCGGCGCCAACAAGACCAATGCCAAGAAGTTTATACAGTGGCTTCAGACGGCTTTAAACCCCACCAAAACTTAAGGGGCAAATATCATTTCACCCGCTTTAGCCAACGCTTCTTGTAAGCGAGGAATGTCATCACGGGGCAGAACGTAGGTTAGGGTTGCGCCCTTTGGCGAATTCAAAACAAATCGGATTCCCGCGCCCGCGCTGATGACAAGGTGAGAGATATCGTCTGTACGGACTTCCGAAACTTCGCCGATGACGGTCCACTCGTCACCCGCAGTCTGTGAACTTGCCGCCGTTTGAACCAAGACCAACAGTTTCGACCATCCCTCAGGCCGAGGAGCTATTGAGTTCCGAACCGCACCATCCCGGATGCCGAGAAGCGCCGACTTTAAAACCATCTCCGGCGTCTCGCCGACCACCACATCCAAGCGGGCATTGGCTTGCTGAAACGATGCCAGAATATCCATATCGCCAGCAAAAGCTGAGAATGTCTGCGCACCCAACAATAAAAAGATGAGGGCTAACCATGGCCGCCGAATAAGGTGTAACAAGGACTCTCTCCTTCGTCTCAATTCGGTCCAGAAGAAATCCAACCGATATTTCTTGGATGAACGGAACATCCACCCACCGCTGAAGGGATCGTAGCTAATTCCAGTGCTGTTGTCTGGCGTTAAATGCGCCCGGTTTCGTGACGGCGTCCCTGTCCAGAGCCGAATGCGCTGGACAGGTGCGGTGTGATTGCCCTTTGTTTGGGTTGTGGGGTGAATGGATTCTGCCTTGTTTCTGCAATGGGTGGATTGCATTGCCATTGCGGGAGCGGGAATCGCCATATTGGATGAGCGCTATGTCAGAACCCAGATCATGAGCGGAGATTTGGTCCGCGCGCTCGAAGATTGGGACCTTCCGACGCTCCCGATTTGGGCCGTTTTTCCAGGTCGCCGTTTGATGCCGTCGCGAACGCGCGTGTTTTTGGATGCGCTGGAAGCGGGGCTGGCCCTATGAACGGCTGGATATTGAGTCCGTCAGAGTTTAGAGTAAATGCCAAGTAATGGCGCGAAACCCTCTGAAATCGGCATTTCCGCTTAGACGTTGAACAGGAAGTGGAAAATATCGCCGTCTTGGACAAGGTATTCCTTGCCTTCAAGCCGCATCTTGCCGGCTTCCTTGGCCCCCGACTCGCCGCCGCAAGCGATGAAATCGTCGGACGAGATGGTTTCCGCCCGAATGAAACCGCGCTCGAAATCGGTGTGGATGACGCCTGCCGCTTGTGGCGCTTTCAGTCCCTTGGGCAACGTCCAGGCATGGGCTTCCTTGGGGCCGATGGTGAAGAAGGTGATCAAATCCAGCAAGCCGTATCCGGCGCGGATCACCCGCGACAGGCCGGTTTCCTCCAGCCCCAGGGCGCTTAGATATTCCACCCGCTCTTCCTCGCTGCCCAATTGGGCCACTTCCGCCTCAATGGCAGCCGAGATGATGACCGTGCTGGCCCCTTGCGCCTTGGCCATTTTGGCCACGCGCTCGGAAAACTCGTTGCCCGATTGAGCGCTGCCTTCATCCACATTGCAGGCATACAGCACCGGCTTAACAGTCAACAGCCCCATATGGGCGGCCATGAAGCGGTCTTCAGGGGTGTCGAATTTGATCGAGCGAGCGGGCTTGCCGTCACGCAAGGCGGCCAAAATGGGCGTCATCACGTCCACTTGCGCCTTCGAGTCCTTGTCGCCGCCCTTGGCCTTCTTTTCCAACGAGACGATGCGCTTTTCCAACGAGTCCAAATCAGACAGCATCAATTCGGTTTCGATGGTCTCGGCGTCGCGAACCGGATCGACCGAGCCTTCCACATGGGTGATGTCGCCATCTTCAAAGCAGCGCAGCACATGGACGATGGCGTCGGTCTCGCGGATGTTGGCCAGGAACTGGTTGCCCAATCCTTCGCCCTTGGATGCGCCACGCACCAGACCGGCGATATCGACGAACTCCAATTGCGTCGGAATGATCTTGCCCGACTTGGCCACCAACGCCAGCTTTTCCAGCCGCGCGTCGGGCACCGCCACTCGGCCCACATTGGGCTCGATGGTGCAGAACGGATAATTGGCCGCCTGCGCCGCCGCCGTCTGGGTCAGCGCGTTGAACAAGGTGCTTTTGCCCACATTGGGAAGCCCGACGATACCGCAATTAAATCCCATCTTTTCCCCCTACGCCGCCCATGGCCAGCGAAACCTTGTTCATGAAACCCGCATCATCCCCGGTCGCCAGGGCGGGAAAATTGATCGCCACCGCGTCCAGCAGCGGGTCCAGCCAGACCTGATCGGCCTTGGCAAACGCATGCAGCACGTACGAGGTCACCAAGTTCTTATCGCCCGGATGACCGATGCCCAAACGAACCCGGCGGTAATCCTTGCCCAGATGAGCGTCGATGCTCTTCAAACCGTTATGGCCGCCGCTGCCGCCCCCGGTTTTTACCCGAACTCGGCCCGGTTCCAAATCCAATTCGTCATGGATTACCACCACGTGGCCCAAGGTGATCTTCAGATAGCGCGCCGCCATCCCCACCGACTGGCCAGACAGGTTCATAAAGGTCTGGGGCTTCAAAGCCACCACCTTCTCGCCAGCGATGGTTCCTTCGCAGACTTCGCCTTGGAATTTGACCTTCCAGGGCGAAAAAGAATGGCGGCGGACCAACGCGTCCACCGCCATAAATCCGATATTGTGGCGGGTTTGGGCATAATCCGCGCCGGGATTGCCAAGGCCCACCACCAACATCATCAGCGTTACGCCGCAGGCGTCGCGGCTTCGGCAGCGGCATCACCGCGGCTAACCGTGGGCGGAGCAATGGTCACGATGGTCGAGTCGACGGCCAAGTGATAGGGCTTCACGCCTTCGCCCAAATCAATCTGCGACAAGTGAACCGAAGCGCCGATTTCGAACAGCGCCAGATCGATCACATATTCCGAGGGAATGTGCGACGGCGAGCAGGTCACTTCGATTTCGTGATGTTCGATATTCAAAACGCCGCCGCGCTTGATGCCCGGAGACTTTTCGTGATTGACGCAATGGACGGGAACCTTGACGTGCACCACCGAATTGGCGGAGACGCGCAGGAAATCCACATGGATGGGACGGTCGGTCACCGGATGGAACTGCACATCGCGGGCCAGGCAGCTATGCTTGCCTTCCGAGCCCAAATCGATAGAGAACAAACGGGTGGTGAACCCAGGCTTGTTCAGTTCGGACCAAATGACGCGGGGGTCGATGGCGATGGCGACGGGAGATTGCTTATCTCCATAGATGACGCCGGGAACGAGACCGGAACGGCGCGTGGCACGGGCGGCCCCCTTTCCAACCCGATCGCGAACCGTTGCGGCGAAATTTGCAACGCTGCTCATGATACTCTCCTTCAGAAGCGAAAGAGCGCGGCCTCCAGGGGTGCCGCGCAGAAGCCGGGATGTCTACACTGATTCCAAGAGCAGATCAAGGGAGATGACGCCATCCGAATGGATGCCGCACCGGGCTACGTTCCCGCACTGGCTCCCTCCTCTAATTTTCTTGAACCCAACACGTTGACCAAAAGTAAGCGCACGCGTAGACAGGCAGATCTTCATCACACGAATAACCGGATCAAATGGCCAACACCGTCAGCCCTGATGACATCGAAACCCATCTTAGGGCCATATTCGATCTTCTTCGCCGAAACCGTCAATATCAAGAAGCCGCCATGCTGGCCAAGCATGTGCTGAAACAAGATCCCGTTTCGGTCTTTGCCTGGCTTGAATACGCGGCGTCTTCGCGAAGGCTGGGCAATTTCGACCTGGCCGTCTATTGCTGCCGCCACGCGGCAACGCTGTCTCCGCGCAATCCGCTGCCTCGATTGTTGCTGGGCCATTGTTTGTTGAGCCAAGCCCACCATCATGACGCAAGCGACAGGACGTTCTTTGACGATGTGAACATCTGGGACGTTGCCATCGATAGAGTCTTCATTCAGGAGGCCTTTAATACGGCAAAGGATCTATCGGAACTGGGTCACTTCGCCGAGGCCCTGGCGTGCTACCATTTTGTTTTGCAACTGCAGCCCGACGAAGTGAACGCGCTCTATTACTGCGCAACGTCCTATCTGTCGATCGGCGACTTCGCCTCGGCCCGGGCGCTCTTGCTGCGTTGGGACGAGATCAGTTCAAAACGATGGAACCTGCCTTTGTGGCGCGGCGAAAACATCGAGGGCAAAACACTCTATGTGTATTCGGAACAAGGATTGGGCGACCGCCTGCAATTCGTCCGCTTTCTTCCCCTGGTCGCCAAACGCTGCGCCCGCGTCATTTACAGCGAGTACCCGTCGCTGTGGCGGATTATCGGCCCCATGGAAGGGGTGGAAATGTCGCTGGACGTGCCGCCCAATTTCGACGTCATCTGCTCGGGTTACATGTTGCCCCACCTTGTCGGAATCGATCCCGAAACGGTGCCCAATCAGGTTCCGTATCTTCGAGTCGAGGCCGATCTGGTGGCCAAATGGGCGCAGCGACTGCCGCAAACGGGATTCCGCATCGGCATCGCTTGGCAGGGCAATCCGGGACCGTTGGATCGGGGCCGCTCTCCGCCGCTGGCGCTCTTTGCCCCGCTCACTCGTTTGCCTGGGGTTCAGCTGATTTCATTGCAGACGGGGTTAGGCGCCGAACAAATCGAACACAGGCCCGACGGCATGGAGCTGATCACCCTCGGACCCGACTTCGATTCCGGTCCGGACAGTTTCGTGGATTCCGCGGCGGTGATGGAGAACCTGGACTTGATCATCACCTCGGACAACGCCGTCGCGCATTTGGCGGGCGCGCTGGGCCATCCAGTTTGGACGATGCTGAAATCCGTCCCCGATTGGCGCTGGATGACCGAGCGAGAAGACTGCCCATGGTATCCGACCATGCGCCTGTTTCGTCAGAAAAATGCGGGCGATTGGCAAGAGGTGATGGAACGGATCATCCAGGAACTTGCCCCGATGATCCGCCCACTCTGACCCTATTCCGCCGCGTTCGGATGCTGGTGATAGATCTCGGCCCCTTCGGCTTTGAATTTCTCGCTCATTTCCTGCATTCCCTTCTCGGCTTCGGCATCGACATCGGCCATTTGGCGGACTTCGCGGCTGATTTCGTAGGCGCAGAATTTGGGGCCGCACATGGAGCAGAAATGGGCCAGCTTGGCTCCTTCCGCCGGCAAGGTCTTGTCGTGGAATTCCTTGGCCTTCTCGGGGTCCAGCGACAGGTTGAACTGGTCCTTCCAGCGGAACTCGAACCGGGCCCGCGACAGCGCGTCGTCGCGGCGCTTGGCGGTGGGATGGCCCTTGGCCAGATCGGCGGCATGGGCGGCCAGGCGATAGGTCACCACGCCGACCCGCACATCCTCGCGGTCGGGCAGGCCCAGATGTTCCTTGGGCGTCACGTAGCACAGCATGGCGGTGCCGAACCAGCCGATCATGGCCGCGCCGATGGCGCTGGTAATGTGGTCGTAACCGGGCGCGATGTCGGTGACCAGCGGCCCGAGCGTGTAGAACGGCGCTTCGCCGCACAGCTCGATCTGCTTTTCCACGTTCTTCTTGATCTTGTGCATGGGCACGTGGCCGGGGCCCTCGATGATGACCTGACAGTCATGGGCCCAGGCCTTGTGGGTCAGCTCGCCCAGGGTCTCCAACTCGGCGAACTGGGCGGCGTCGTTGGCGTCGGCGATGGAACCGGGCCGCAACCCGTCGCCCAGGCTGAACCCGACGTCATAGGCCTTGAGCAGCTCGCAGATCTCCTCGAAATGGGTATAGAGGAAATTCTCCTGGTGGTGGGCCAGACACCACTTGGCCATGATCGAGCCGCCACGCGACACGATGCCGGTCATCCGCGAGGCGGTCAGCGGCACGAAGCGCAGCAACACGCCGGCATGAATGGTGAAGTAATCGACGCCTTGTTCGGCTTGCTCGATGAGCGTGTCGCGGAACAATTCCCAGGTGAGGTCCTCGGCCTTGCCATTGACTTTTTCCAGTGCCTGATAGATCGGTACCGTGCCGATGGGCACCGGCGAGTTGCGCAGGATCCACTCGCGGGTGGCGTGGATGTTCTTGCCGGTGGATAGGTCCATCACGGTGTCCGCGCCCCACTTGGTGGCCCAGCGCATTTTCTCGACCTCCTCCTCGATGGACGAAGCGAC
>CAIYCT010000506.1 GCA_903924765.1 uncultured Rhodospirillaceae bacterium
ACCCGAATATCACCTGTTTCTATTTCACCCGAAGCAGCGTCCATTTTTAGCCCCGAAAATAATCGCTATCACACTGATTCTTATAGCAGAATTACGCTATTTCGTCACGGAAACCTTGGGTCATATGGGAAATCCGGGTTATACTTGGGTCCGGCTTTGCCGGATCCCCTTTATCCATAAGTTTTTTATGACTTTTTTCTAAGTCCTTTACCAAAAACGCTGTGTCTATTCTGCAACATTTTGAGGCAATATTGCCTCAAAAGTGCCCACTTGCTGATCAAGTCATTTTTTTGTGTATTTTTTGACCACGGTGATTATATTGCATTGCAGCTGAACCTGTCGAAACACCATTGTCATGGTCCCTTGCGCGGCAGGTTCTTTGTACCCGGCGACATAATTTGGGCCTAGTTCCTAATGAACCGTAGCCGTCCGTTATAACTGTATGTAGGGGTTAAGATGAACAAGAATACTCT
This sequence comes from uncultured Rhodospirillaceae bacterium, assembly GCA_903924765.1. Lineage (GTDB taxonomy): Bacteria > Pseudomonadota > Alphaproteobacteria > Rhodospirillales > Magnetospirillaceae > CAIYCT01. The sequence continues at coordinate 474 of CAIYCT010000506.1, forward strand.
TTGGGCCACCCTGCTCGTCAGCACTTCGTTGGTTACCAGCGCCGCTTTCGCCGACGACGCCGCACCGGCCGCTCCCGCCGTCGATCCCTCCGCCATTAAATTTGGCGCTTTGATCGAAACCGGCGCCACTGTTAACAGCCAATCTCCGGGATATGGCGTCAATTACGGTCACCTGCTGACCGACAAGACCGACCAAGTTCTGCTGAACCAAGCCGTTCTGACCTTGAACCGCGATTTGGACCCCAAGGCCGAAGGTTTCGACTGGGGCTTCAAGCTGCAAGGTTTCTACGGTTCGGATGCTCGCTACACCCACTTCATCGGCGTGTTCGATCATTCGACCCATGACCGCAATCAATTCGACCTCGTCGAAGCGAACGGCCTTGCTCACCTGCCGGTCCTGACTGAGGGCGGCATCGATGCCAAGGTCGGCGCCTACAGCACGCCCATCGGCTATGAGGTGATCCAGTCCAGCCTTAACCCGCTGTACTCGCACTCCTACATCTTCAACTTCGGCATTCCGCTGAAGCATACCGGCGTTCTGACCACCACGCACGTCAACGAAACTCTGGACATCTATTTGAGCGTGGACAGCGGCATCAACACCACCCTGGACCATCGCGGCACGGTCAACGGCCACGGCGCCAACGGCTTGGCCGGTTTCGGCTTGAATGGTCTGCTGGACGGCAAACTGACGGTTTTGGCCTTGTCCCATTTCGGTCCGGCCAACGCCAAGTATAGCTCCGATACGCCGGCTGGCAATCCAAACGCTGACCATTTGGGTCGTTACATCGGCGATTCGGTCATCACCTATAAGGCCTCGGATACCCTGACCTTCGTGACCGAATTGGACTTCATTCGTGACGATCTCGGCTGGGGCACCGGGAACGGCGCATCCGCAGGCGGTGTCGCCCAATATGTGCAATACGCGCTTGACGACATGATCACATTGGTCGGTCGCGGTGAATTCTTCGCCGATCCCAAAGGCTTCTTCGTGGCTGGCTTTCCCACTAACCAGGGCTTTGTTGACTACGAACGCGGCATTCCCACCACGACTTTGGGCACCGGCACGGCGGCCAGCCAGCACGGCACCAACTATATCGGCCTGACCTTTGGCGCCAACGTCAAGCTGCCGGGCCTGCCCGAACGCTTCGACGGCATCATGATCCGTCCGGAAATCCGCTACGACACCACCACCGACGGCACCAATGCCTTCGACTATACCAAGGCTGGCGTCGCCAAGGATGATTATCAACTGACCTTCGGCGCCGATCTGATCGTTCCGATCAGCTTCTTCTAATCGCCGCCGCACGCGCAATGTTGCAGGCCGGGCCTCAAAGCCCGGCCTGTTTCATTCCACAGCTTGTAGAGCTGCTGAAGTGACTCACACCAAGGATTGACGATTCATCCCTGTTGCGATTTCGGTTAAGCAGGCGATTGAAGTAACAATCGGAAACAATCCTTGATTTGCCGCTATGCACACTGACTGCTAGAAACTGACCATCGGGAAACCGAGAGCAGGTCTTTTTTAGGTGAGGTGCATACGTGAACGCCACATTGTCTCCCAACTCCGTATTGTCCACCAACTCCGCGTTATCGGCGGCTCTTCCCTCCACTCTTCTTCGCCAACGCACGCTGAAATCCAGCATCGGCTGTTCCGGCATTGGGCTTCATTCCGGCGCCCGCGTTTGCATGACTCTTCACCCCGCCGAGATCAACACCGGCATCCGCTTCCGCCGCACCGACGTCGCCGGTTTGGGAGCCGAGATTCCCGCCTTGTGGTCGAACGTGGGCGACACCCGCCTCAACACCACCCTGACCAGTGGCAATGGAGCCGGTGACAACAATGTCTCCATCGGCACCGTCGAGCATTTGATGAGCGCCTTTGCCGGGGCTGGCATCGACAATTGCCTGATCGAGATCGGCGGCGCGGAAGTCCCCGTCATGGATGGCTCGGCCGCTCCGTTCCTGTTCTTGATCGAGTGCGCGGGCTCCGTCGAGCAAGACGCGCCCAAGCGGGCCATTCGCGTCACCAAGCGCATCAGCGTCAAGGACGGTGACCGCACCGCCTCGCTGACCCCGTCGCCCGGCTTCTCGGTGCGGTTCGAAATCGATTTCAGCAGCCAAGCGATCGCGCGTCAGGATCTGTTCATCAATTTGGGTCGCGGCGCTTTCAAAAGCGACATCTCCCGCGCCCGCACCTTTGGCTTCGAACATGAAGTCATCCAACTGCGCAAGGCCGGTTTGGCCCGGGGCGGTTCGTTGGATAACGCCGTGGTCATCGACGCCACCGGCGCCAAGGTGCTGAACGACGATGGTTTGCGCTACGGCGACGAGTTCGTCCGTCACAAGATCCTGGACGCCGTCGGCGACCTGTATCTGGCGGGCGGCCCCATCATGGGCCACTTCCATGGCGTTCGCTCGGGTCACGCGCTCAACAATCTGCTGCTGCGCGCTTTGTTTGCCGACCGTTCGGCGTGGTGCTGGTCCGACGTCTCGGCCTTGCCCTCGGCAACCGCGATCCAGGCGACAAGCCAAGAATTGGCACTGGCCGCCAACGGCTAATCGCCCTCTTACCTTTCCAGAGCCGGACATGGTATAGTCCCGCCGTCTTTGACTTTTCCGGCTCTGTTCTAATGCGCTTTCGCCCGCTTCCCCGTTCCATTCTCCGTCTGTCCATGCCTCCCCTGGCTTTTTGCCTGGGGTTGTTCCTGTTGGCCGCTTGCGCCGACAAGGAAGATCCTTACCGCGAGCGCACGGTGGAGGACCTCTACAATGAAGCAATGAACAAAGTCGATGCCGAGGAATATCAGGACGCCGCCAAGCTGTTCGAAGAAGTGGAAAAGCAGCATCCCTATTCGGTATGGGCGACCAAGGGCCAATTGATGAGCGCCTACGCCCTGTACGAGCGCAATAAATACGACGACGCCTTGGTGCAATTAGATCGCTTCATACAGCTGCACCCCGGCAATCGCGATGCCCCTTACGCTTATTACCTAAAGGGGCTGTGCTATTACGAACAGATCACCGATGTGGGCCGCGACCAACGCATCACCGAGCGCGCCCTGATCGCCTTGCAAGAAGTGGTTGACCGCTTCCCCACCACCAAATACGCCCGCGATGCCCGCCTGAAGGTGGATCTGACCCGCGACCATTTGGCCGGCAAGGAAATGGCCATTGGCAGATTTTATCTTAGACGCGGTCAATTGCTGGCGGCTCTCAACCGTTTCAAGGTGGTGACCGATCAATATCAAACCACCACCCACAGCCCCGAAGCCATGCATCGGGAAGTGGAAATCTATGTACAATTGGGTCTGATCGACGACGCCAAGAAGACCGCCGCCGTGCTGGGATACAATTTCCCCGGCAGCGATTGGTACCAAGATTCCTATGAATTGTTGACCAAGGGCCGTTCCGCCAGCATTCTCGTCCCCGACCAGTCCAAAACGGGCCAGAAAAAGTCGAGCGGCTGGTTGAGCTGGCTGTGGTAGGACCATGCTGGTTTCGCTGTCGATCCGCGATGTGGTCCTGATCGAACGGTTGGAGCTTTCCTTCGCCTCCGGCTTGTCGGTTTTCACTGGCGAGACCGGAGCGGGCAAATCCATCTTGCTTGATTCCCTGGGGTTGGCCTTGGGAGCCCGCGCCGAGACCGGATTGATTCGCACCGGCGCTTCGCAGCTTTCGGTTTGCGCCGTATTCGATCCGCCGTCGGATCATCCGGTTCGACGCTTGCTGAAAGATCAGGACCTGGACGGCGCCGATCAGGATCTGATCATCCGCCGCGTGGTCGGGGGCGACGGGCGGTCCAAAGCCTTCATCAACGATCAAGCGATCTCGGTCGGCCTGCTGCGTCAAGTGGGCGACAGCTTGGTGGAAATCCACGGCCAATTCGAAAGCCACGGCTTGATGGACCCTAGCAATCATGGCGCAGTTTTGGATGCCCATGGCGCATTGTCCTCGTTGGTCGCCGCCGTCAGCGATGCCTGGAGCACGTGGCGGGACGCCATCAAAGCCAAGACTCTTGCCCAATCCCAGCTCAGTTCCGCCCGCGCCGAGGAAGAGTCCTTGCGCGCCGCTTTCGAGGAATTGGAGGCTTTGGCCCCCAAACCCGGCGAGGATGCCGCCCTGGCCGAACGGCGCAGCCTTCTGATGCAAGGTGAAAAACTGGTGGAGTCCATGAACGCCGCCATGGAAGCGCTGAACGGGCCAAGCGCGGTGGAAGCCGCCTTGAGGACTGCCTGCCGCGCCTTGGAGCGTGTGGCCGACAAAGCCGAAGGACGTTTCGATCCGGTAATCGCTGCCTTGGACCGCGCCGCCATCGAGGTGATCGAGGCCTCGGGCGAGTTGGACCGCATCTCGGCGGATTTGCCCTTGGACCCGCAGGCGCTGGAAAAGGTCGAGGAACGCCTGTTCGCCATCCGCGCCACGGCCCGCAAGCATCATGTGGAAGCCGACACCCTAGCCGCCTTGCGCGACGACCTGAAACGCCGCCTGTCGCTGTTGACCGACAGCGGCGGCGATTTGGTGCGCCTGGCCAAGGCCGAGCAAGCCGCCCGAGCCCGCTACGCGGAACGGGCGCAGGAACTTTCCAAGGCCCGCGCCGCAGCCGCCGCCCAACTGGATCAAGCCCTTGCCCGTGAATTGCCGCCTTTGAAGCTGGAACAAGCCCGCTTCGCCACGCAATTGACTGCGCTGGACGAAGCGGAGTGGAGCGCAAACGGCATCGAGCGCGTGCAATTCCTGGTTTCGACCAATCCCGGCTCGCCCTTGGCCCCGCTGGCCAAGGTGGCGTCTGGCGGCGAGTTGTCGCGCTTCATGCTTGCCTTAAAAGTCATTCTGGCCGGGCAATCGGCCATCCCCACCATCGTGTTCGACGAGGTGGATTCCGGCATTGGCGGAGCCGTCGCCGCCGCCGTGGGCGACCGCTTGGAACGTTTGGGCTTAGGGTTGCAAGTCCTGGTGGTCACCCATTCGCCGCAAGTGGCGGCGCGGGGTAAAAGTCATTACCGCGTCGCCAAGGGAGCGACTCAAGGCGGCGGCACCGCCACAACCGTCACTGCCTTGGAAGCCCCCCAGAAGCAGGAAGAAATCGCCCGCATGTTGGCCGGAGAGATCATCACTCCCGAGGCCCGGGCGGCAGCGGCCAGCCTGATGGGACGATTAATTTAGCCCCTCTGTGAAGCAGGTCACAGACACGCCATACCTTTCGTCTCTATAACTCTCAGCTTAACACCTGATATTTTTTCGTATAGGATTGTGCGTAAATTGCATCCTGAATGGGAAGCGGTGGGCTATTATGAACGTCCAAACTAACATCTCCGTCCTTACAGAAGCCGATGCCCCGCGTCCGGTCAAGGCTAGTCACTGTCAAAAGGTCTCCAATATCGCTGTGCAGGCCATGCTGGAAATGCTGAGGACTTCCGCCAAGGATGGTCAGGTTTCGATCACCAGCATCGAGCGGGTGGCTTCTGTCATTATGAACGGACAAGGAGCACTGACCCCATTTTACGAACTGAGCCAGAACGCCTGTCATGCTTCGTGGCAACTGGCCAACATCGAGCGTCAACGTAAAAACCATCTGGGACGGCTGATCGTAGAACCAATCGTCCATCTGCTGGACGACCCTTACGGCATAGAACGAACCCGGCTTACTCAGTTCTTGGAATCGATCCATATGATGTTGGGTGAGGAGGCTTGGGAAAGCTTGAAGGCCCGCGCCACGATCATGGCGCAAGCACATCGTAACGAGGATGGCCAGGTCGATTGGCCGCAGTTTCATACCGACCCCGAGGGGTTGGTCATGCTAGAGCAGATTCAGGTGGCGGTGGCGCGCAGTTTCCGCCGCTTCGAGCCGCGCAAGGATTGGATGCTGGTGGTGCTTAATTCCAACCCCAATTCGGTGTCAATCGGCCCTAACGTCTTTATCCCCAAGAATGCCGACGAAAAAGTTCAATTCGCCTTCACGCAGACCCACCTAAGCACCGTGCTGCTGGCGTTTTTCGATAGCACCCGTCTTGAAGTCTTCGTCGAGGCCAGAACCAAAGTGTTTGAGGCAAAGTGGGGCGTCAAACCGCAAAAGGTTTTCGGCCCCTTCTTTGTCGAATTGCTGTCTTTGTCGCAGCGCTTCGGTTGATTAACGCACTGCAGCCACGTAGTCGCGCAGATCGTTAACGTCCATATGCGCTTTCTCCAAACTGATCTTGACCACGTCGCCGATAGTGACAATGCCCACCAAACCGCCGCCCGCATCTACCACCGGCAGGTGGCGAATGCGCTTGTTGGTCATGGTCTCCATAACGCTGTCGATGGTGTCCTGCTCCCGACAGGTCAACACGTTGGCGGTCATAAGGTCTCGCACTTTCAAGGTCAGGCAATCGCCCAATTTCTCGGACAACCCGCGAATGATATCGCGTTCGGACAAAATTCCGGCGATGCGTCCGCCGGTTTCCACCGCCACCAAGGCTCCGATGCGATGGTGGGCCAACATCCGGGTTGCTTCCGTGATGCTGGCGTCGGGGGACACGAAAACCACGCCCAATCCCTTGGGCTTGTTCTGCAAAATATTTTTGACAATCATGACGCCTCATTCTCCATCCGTTGATCGGATGGTCATCGTGGGGCGAAAGCCGAACAGGGCTGAACAACCCCGCGATATCTTTAATAAGAAGAATGCTAACACGAATACGCCGTCTTCGCTAGACTCACGCGCCTTGGCACGGTAGAAAGCCTGTCCTGTTGTCCCTATTCTGCCGGTTGCCATGCCCACAGCAAAAGATATTCGCCGCGCTTTCCTCGATCATTTCGCCCGCAACGGCCATGAAATCGTCCCGTCGAGTCCGCTGGTGCCCAGAAACGACCCGACCCTGATGTTCACCAACGCTGGCATGGTTCAGTTCAAGAACGTGTTCACCGGCAATGAGAAGCGCGAGATCCCCCGCGCCACCACCTCGCAAAAATGCGTGCGGGCTGGCGGCAAGCACAACGATCTGGACAATGTGGGCTTTACTGCCCGCCATCACACCTTCTTTGAAATGCTGGGCAATTTCTCTTTCGGCGATTACTTCAAGGAAACCGCTATCGAGCTGGCCTGGAGCCTGATCACCAAGGAATTCGGCCTGTCCAAGGACAAGCTGACCATCACGGTCTATCACGATGACGATCAAGCCTTCGACTTGTGGAAGAAGATCGCCGGTCTGCCCGACGAGCGCATCATCCGCATCCCCACCGCCGACAATTTCTGGTCCATGGGCGACACCGGTCCCTGCGGTCCGTGCTCGGAAATCTTCTATGATCACGGCCCCCATATTCCTGGCGGCCCGCCCGGCAGCCCCGATGCCGACGGTGACCGCTTCATCGAGATCTGGAACCTAGTGTTCATGCAATTCGAGCAGGTGGATAAAAACACCCGCGTCGCCCTGCCGCGTCCGTCCATCGACACCGGCATGGGGCTGGAACGTCTGGCCGCCGT
>CAIYCT010000507.1 GCA_903924765.1 uncultured Rhodospirillaceae bacterium
CGATGGCGGCGCCGACGATGGGAAAGGCTGACATGGATTGGGCCAGGGACCCGGAACTCTCCATGCAGACCTCGGGAACCGGCAGTCTGGTCAGGAAGGCGGTGGCCAAATGCAGACGGCTGATCCATGAGGGCGTGTGATTTTCCATGGATTGGGTTATAGGACGAGCATCAATTCATCCGCAAGGCCCGCCATGATAAAATCCATCGATGATCTGTCCTCATTGCTTGCCTCCTGTCCCGGTCCCGATCAAGGGGCGGTGGAGGCTTGGGGGCGACGCGAGCCGCTTTTGACCAAACCCCAAGGGTCGCTGGGGCGGCTGGAGGAAATCGTGCGCTGGCTGTCGTCGTGGCAGGGACGGCATCCGCCCAGTCTGGACAATGTGCGGGCGCGCATTTTCGCGGGCAATCACGGCGTTACCGCCCAAGGGGTGTCGGCCTATCCCACCGAAGTCACCCATCAGATGGTGCTGAACTTTCAGCAAGGCGGCGCCGCCATTAATCAATTGTGCCGCACCAACGATGTGGAGCTGACGGCGCTGGCCCTGGAGTTGGAAAAACCCACCGAGGATTTCACCCAAAGTCCGGCCATGACCGAGGATGGGTTTGTCGCCGCGTTCAATGCGGGCTTTAAATCGGTGCCCAACCATACGGATTTGCTGGTGCTGGGCGAAATGGGGATTGGCAACACCAGCGCGGCAGCCGCAGTGTCCTGCGCCTTGTTCGGCGGCGAGGCAGCGGAGTGGGTCGGCGCGGGCACGGGAGTCGAGGGCGATGGCATGGCCCGCAAGGTCGCGGCGGTCGCGGCCGGGGTAAAGCTCCATGCGGGGTCTGCTCCGTTGGAGATATTGCGCCGTCTGGGCGGGCGCGAGTTGGCGGCCATGGCCGGAGCAGTTGTGGCCGCGCGTTTGGCCCGGGTTCCGGTGCTGCTGGACGGCTATGTGTGCTGCGCGGCAGTTGCCCCCTTGGCGGCGGCTGTTCCAGGCGCGCTGGACCATTGCCTGGTGGCGCACGTCTCGGCTGAACCGGGACATCGCCGCTTGCTCGACCGCTTGGACAAAAAACCGCTGCTGGATTTGGGCATGCGGCTGGGCGAGGGCTCGGGAGCGGCCTTGGCGGTGGGTTTGGTCCGGTCCGCCTTGGCGTGCCACACCGGCATGGCGACGTTTACCCAAGCCGGAGTCAGCGGCAAGGGGGAGAAGCCCCCGGTTTAGTCCCTTGGTTGTGCCATACCAAGCTGGCTTGTCATGGCAACCACTTGTTCAAAGTGAGAATGTCGCGGACGGTGATAATCCTGGTGCCCTCATAGGGTTTGATCCCTAACAGGTCACGCTTGTCACCCGCGCCAACTCGTCCAACTGTTCAGCCGAGGTCAGAAGATCGAACCGGCCTTCGCGCCAGAGCACGATCAGGTGCGCGGGCAGCGAGGCGCCAGCGAGCAACGCGCTGATAAGAATGTTGGTATCGATGACCAGCCGCAAACGGTCACCCTGCCGTGGCGGCGTTCGACTGGCGCACGGCGGCGACGGCTTCGTCGATCAGAGACTCCAGGGCCTCGGGCGGCATGTCGGCAAATTTGCTGCGGGCTTCGGCCATAGTCTGGTCGAGTACGCGCCACTTGACCGCTTCCTCAATAAATTTCGAAAGGTCGCCTTTCTTCATGCCGCGATGAGCCAGAAAGCTTCGCACCGCGATGTCGGTTTCAATGGACACCGACACGGTCCAGCGGGTGGTGTTTGGGTTGGGCATCTTGCCTCCAAAATAGGCGTCTATATGTTTATCGTGCTATCATGATATCCGCTTTCGCACAATCCAGCCGAAGCTAGCCCTAGGATGGAAATCCACCCTTTGCGGTCATTCGGCATGGGTTGAAGAATTGGGTATTGTGTCCCTCAATGTCAGTCCCTCAATGTCACCCATTTGACCCAATGCATAGTCAATGGGTACTATGTCCCCCGATTATCAATAGTTGGTTGTGAACTCAGAGGTTTGGGGTTAAATGCTCCCCCGTTCGGGGCTCACTTCTTAACTTCATGGTGGGACACAATGAAAAAGTCGTTGAATCTGCCTACTGATTTTGTCAAATCCTTGGATATCAAGCAGAAGAACTTGGTCAAATCAATAGAGGACAGGATCGAGCAGAGTTGGAAGGCTCTAGATATTATACTGTCGCTCAACGTCATTAGAGCCCGTCCGGAAGGTTCTTGAATCGGATGAATCACTTATGATTCTATCGTCCCCACGGCAACAAATGGGGGCGATATGTGGACGGCAGAGAATAGACAGGTCTATGAACGGCCTGGGCAACGGTACCCAAGTGATC
>CAIYCT010000508.1 GCA_903924765.1 uncultured Rhodospirillaceae bacterium
ACACCCAACACGATGCCTTGCTGCACCACCACGGCTTGCCCCACATCCAGCCGTCCCAGTTCCAGCGCCACTTGAATGCCGCGCTCGCAATCGGACTGCGCCAGTTCGTCGGGGACAACGGTTCCGACCAATCCCAACGGACACAGGCAATCGGCCAGCACATCGTCAATGCCGACCACTTGAAAGCCTTCCGATTCCAACTCGGACACCACCACGCGCAACAGCCCGTCATCGCCCAACGATTTAAAGCCGATGCGGGCGAAAAAGGCCGCCGTCCTAAGATCGGGGGTCAGATCGGATAAGGTGGGACGGCGCACTGGGCCGATCATCACCACCTGGGCCACAGCCGCTTTCTTCAAGACCGAAAAGCCGGTCCCGGTTTCGCCCAGCCTGATCCAGTCGGCGGGAAAGTCGCCGATCACAGCCGGGTCGGCATGACCTTTGAGAGCCAGAACATGCAGCGGGCGGCCTTGCGCCTTGCAGGTTTCGATCACCAGACCAGGCAGCGGCCCTCCTCCGGCGATAAGTCCTAATTTAGGAAGCATCTGAACCAAAGAACGGCACGCAGAACTGGCGATTGGTTTCGGCGCGGATAAAGGCGGTGATTTCGCTGACCACCGGATGTTCCTTGAATTGCTCCTCCACATCGGCCAGACGTTCCTGCAAGGTGCCCTCGGGGGCGAACAACAGGCGATAGGCATTGCGAAGCGTGTGGATTTCATCGCGCGAAAAGCCGCGACGCTTAAGGCCGACGATGTTCAAGCCCGAAAGATGAGCGCGATTGCCGATGACGGTGCCGAACGGGATCACGTCGGACTCAACCCCGGACATGCCGCCGATCATGGCGTGCCTGCCGATGCGGACAAATTGATGAACGGCGCACAAACCGCCCAGAAACGCCCAATCGCCGACGCTGACATGACCGGCCAAGGTGGCGTTGTTGGCCATGATGACGTTGTCGCCCAGTTGACAATCGTGCGCCACATGGGCGCTGGCCATGAACAGGCAATTGTCGCCGACGCGGGTGGTCATCCCCCCTCCCTCGGTGCCCGGCTGGATGGTGACGTATTCGCGGATTTGATTGCGCCGCCCGATTTCCAGCGTCGAAGGCTCGCCGTGATACTTCAAATCCTGGGGTATATGGCCGATGGAGGCGAACGGAAAGATCTTGGTTTCGTCGCCGATTTTGGTCCGGCCTTCCACGACCACATGGGACATCAAATGGACGCCTGTGCCCAATTCCACATTGGGTCCGACCACGCAGAAGGGGCCGACGACCACGTCCTCTCCCAGGATCGCGTTGCTATCGACCAGGGAGGTGGGGTGAATGATTGCCATTATTGATCCAATATCATTGCCGAATAGGTGGCTTCGGCCACCAGAACGCCGTCGACTTTCGCCTCGGCCCGAAACTTCCAAACATTGCCGCGCGACCGTTCCTTGAACACGTGGACCATCAGCTGATCGCCAGGCCCAACCGGCTTCCTGAAGCGGGCATTTTCCACGCTCATGAAATAGACCAACTTGCCTTCGGCGCTCGGCCCCAGGGAATGAACCACCAAAACGGCGGCGGTCTGCGCCATGGATTCAATGATCAACACACCCGGCATCACCGGACGAGATGGAAAGTGACCTTGAAAAAACGGTTCGTTGATGGTCACATTCTTGATGCCCACCGCCCGTTCACTGTGCACCACATCCACCACCCGATCCACCATCAAGAAGGGATAACGATGGGGAATCATCTCGACGATGCGACCGATCTCGATGGTCAGCCCAGGTTCAGCGGCGATGGTGGTCTCAACTTGATCTTCCACTATTTGTCTCCCCGACCTTTATCTTTGATCATCCGCTGCAAGATCGCGGTATGACGAAGCCAATCTTTCATGGCGACGGCGGGCGATCCACCCACGGTTTCCCCCGGCTCCACATCGCGCATCACACCGGCTTGCGCGCCAATCTTGGCTCCGGTCCCGATCTTCAAATGCCCAGTCAATCCCGCTTGTCCCGCGATCACCACATAATCCCCCAAATGGGTCGAACCGGAGATGCCCGACTGGGACACCATGACACACCCGCGCCCCATTCGGACGTTGTGACCGATTTGCACTAAATTATCAATCATCGTTCCGTCGCCAATCACCGTGTCGGGCCCCGCGCCCCGGTCGATGGTGCTATTGGCCCCAACTTCCACATCGTTGCCGATGACGACGCGCCCCAATTGCGGCACTTTGACATAGCCCTTGGGCCCCATGGCAAAACCGAAACCATCTTGGCCAATACGCACGCCGGGATAAATATTGACCCGTTTGCCGATGATGGCATAGGCGATGCTGGAATTGGGACCGATGATGCAATCCTCGCCCAGACTGACTCCTTGACCGATCACCGCATTGGCGCCGATCAGACAGCGCGCCCCAATCTCGGCATTGGCCCGGATCACAACCCCCGGTTCGATGCGAACGTCAGCGGCGATCTTAGCCGACGGATCGATACAGGCGGTCGGAGCAACCCAAGGCTCGGGCGCCACGCGAGGATAAAACATTTGTGCGATCAAAGCGTAAGAGCGGTAAGGGTCCTTGGATAGCAGCACAGTCATGCCGTCCGGGGCCAGATGGGCCAATTCCGGCAAGACTAAGGCTGCGCGAGCTTTGGAGACGCTGAACGCGTCCATATATTTGCGGTTATCCAAAAAACTGATGTGGCGTTCGGTCGCCTGATCAAGCGGCGCCACGTCGTACACCAAGACCGCGCCATCGGCGTTTGCCACCAATTCCGCTTCACCCTTTGCGGCCAATTCCGACAAAGTGAACGGTCCCACGACCGAAAAAAAACGAGGATCGGACATGATTACTTCTTTCCCGACTTATCCTGCTGCGCTTTAGCGTCAAACCCCTTGCCCTGGGGTTCGACTGATTGCAAATCTGGCGTAGGAAATACTATAATTGGATATTTCTCGTCCATGCGCTCGATCACTTTTTTGGTAATTTCCATCCTGGGATCATGCAAAATTACCTGGGTTTTGGGCAGGACCAAATTGGCGTCCATTTCGGTGGCGGTCTCGCTGGTCACCTGGGTGATAAATTTCCCCAAATCATTCATGGACGCAATATAAGACTTTTCGACAGCTTGATTGACCTTGTTGAATTTCTGATTGAACGCCGACAGACGGACGTCAAAAGCTTGCGCCCGCTTCTGCCATTCCGGCATCGCCATGATATTTTTTTGCTTGGTCAGCTCGGCTTCTTCATCAGACAATTCCTTGCGCGTCGCTTGAAGCTCGGTCTCGTAGCCTTGCAAATATTTGTCGTGTTGCTGCCGTATGCCCTGCCCCGCCTTGGTTTGCAGCACGACCGCCTGAAGATCCACAACCACGATCACCGGTTGCGGCACCACGGATTTAGGAGTTTGAGGGCTGTTGGGAGACGTTTGCGCGCAAGCCCCCCCTACCGCGCCCGCCAGGGACAACAGCACAAGCAGAACCGTCCTGGTCAGGGTCGTGATCAAGCGCTTGGCGATCAAAATTTGCTTCCGAAGTTGAAGCGGAAAATTTGGGTCTTGTCGATTTTTTCCTTCATGAACGGCATGGCCAAATCCACCGCGATCGGCCCCATAGGCGACTTCCACGATACGCCGACACCGGCCGACCCGCGGAAAGAGCTGAATTGATCGATGGAGCTGCCTGCCAAAGGCGTCGCATCCGTATGGCCGATAGAACCATAATCCACAAAGCAATGACCCATAACGCCAAAGTCCTTGGGTAAACCAACGGGAAATCCAAGCTGTGTCGAGCCATACGCCATCCACTTGGCGCCCAACGGCGTGTTGGTGTTGTGATCGCGAGGACCGATGCCGTAATCGGCGAAGCCCCGCAAGGTATCGCCCCCCATGAACATGCGGTCAGTGATACGCACCGGCCGTCCATTGTATGAGGTAATTTCGCCCACTGTCGCAGACGTATGAGCAACCATATCCTCGGATACCGTAAAGTAGTACGCGCCGCCAACGGTATCTTTGATGAAGTGGCTGTCGCCCCCCAAGCCCGAGACTTCATTGATTATGCGAGCATAATAGCCTGCCGTCGGTTCGACCCGACTGTCGCGCCGGTCATACATCAAGCCATGCTGAATGGACGAAGTCACCCACGTGCCCTTCTGCTCCTCAATATAGACCGAGACGCCGTCTGCCAAATTCTTCACCGTGTCCTGCTTGGCCTGCAAGCGCCACGATTGTGACAATTGCTCGGTAATGGCGTATCCGGTTCGTAACGCGCCGCCGACCGACTCGAAATCGTAGCCGGTCAAATATTGCAGGTTATTGGTGGTGCGGAACGCATCCCACCCAGCCGACAAGGGCCGATCCAGGAAATAGGGCTCGGTGAAGGACACGCTGGCATTGGTGACCTGCGTGCCGATGCCGCCCGACACGGTCAGATCCTGGCCCCGTCCCAACAGATTTCGCTCACGCATCGAGGCATTGAGCATAGGACCGGATAGGGTTGAATAACCAATGCCAAAGCTGAGTTCGCCGGTGGACTTTTCCTGTACTTCGGCTTTGATCACCGTGCGGTCAGGCGCCGTTTCGGATGGAACGTTGGTCACATCCACCTTCTCGAAGAAATTTAGATCCTTAAGGCGTTGCTGGGTTCGGCGCAATTTGGCGGAATTGAAGGCGTCGCCCTCGGCCAGAGCGAATTCGCGGCGGATTACCTTGTCCAAGGTGCGGACGTTGCCGGAAATATCGACCCTATCCACATAGACTTTAGGCCCTTCGCCGATCTTAAAGGTGATATCGACCACATGACGATTTTCGTCGCGCCGGATGTCGGGGCGCACATCGACAAAGGCGAATCCGCGCGTACCCAAGGCGTCAGTCAGATTTTGAACATTCTTTTCAACTTGGTCGCCATTGTACCAATCGCCGGTCTTGCCAAGCAGCAACGGCTTCAACTCATCGGCTTTAAAGTTTTTCAGCTGCGAATCGATGGTCATCGCCCCCATTTTGTAGCGGGCCCCTTCATCGACGGTGAAGGTGATGAAGAAGCTTTCCCGATTGGGCGTCAACTCCGCCACCGCACTGGTGACTCGGAAATCGGCGTAGCCATGCCTCAGATAAAACCGCCGCAGCATTTCACGGTCGTAATTGACCCGATCGGGATCGTAGGTGTCATCGCTGGACATGAAGCGATACCAGCGTTCTTCCTGGGTCTGGATGTTCTCTTGCAGGGTTTGCTCGGCATAGACCTTGTTGCCGATGAAATTGATGCGCTTGACGTAAGTGCCGGGACCTTCATTAACTTCGAACACCAAATCGACGCGGTTCTGATCCAACTGGATGATCTTGGGGTCAACGGTGGCGGCGAAGCGGCCCGAACGGCGATACATTTCCAGGATGCGCTTAACATCGGCCTGGACCTTGGTGCGGCTATAAACAACGCGCGGCTTAAGTTGAATCTCGGACTTGATGTTCTCTTCCTTGATTTTCTTGAGCCCTTCGAACGACAGACGATTGATGATGGGGTTTTCCACCACTCGGATCACCAACTTGCTGCCTTCCAGGCGTATGGAGACATCCGAGAAAAATCCAGTGGCGTACAGAATTTTCAAGGACTTGTCGACACGGCCGGCATCATAGGGGTCGCCCTCGGACAGGGTCAGGTAGGACTTGACGGTTTCCACCTCGATCCGCTGCGTGCCTTCAACCAAGATGTCGTGAATGCGGATGGGTTCGGCTGAGAAAGCGAAACAGGGCATAAGCAAGATCGCGGCAAACACCGCTCGTATTATTCCCCGTCCCGTCACAGCCATAAAATCCCCCAGATAATTGGTCTTTAAGGACGTTTAAAACACCCAATGTTTGATGCTTTGCCAAATGGGCAAGGAGACCAAATCATTGCGCGTAGCAAAGACCATCAACGCCAATACCAGAAACATACCAACTCGGAAACCGTATTCTTGCGCCCGTTCCCCCAACGGACGGCCAAGAGCGGCTTCGATGCCGAAAAACACCAGATGTCCGCCATCCAATACCGGGATGGGAAACAAGTTGATCAGTCCCAGATTGAGCGACAACAAGATGGTATAGAAAACGACGCTGGCCACACCCATTTTAGCCGCCTCGCCCGCACCTTTGGCGATGCGGATGGGGCCGCCCAATTCATCGGTGCCCCGCGAGCCGTTTACCATTTGACCGATGCCGATCAAGGTCGAGGTGACCATGTTCTTGGTTTCCACAACCGACGCCACCAAGGCGCTGCCCGGCGAATGGCGAACAAACCGCACCTTTTCGGGATCGGCGGCAACGCCTAGAACCGGCACCCGCTCCATGTCGCCAATGAAGTTGGGCCGCTCGACCATATGCGGGGTAACGCTTAAATCCATGGTGGCGCCGTCGCGATCCACCACCACGGTGATCGGATTAAGGCCAAACAACATGATCAAGCGCTTAACATCGTCAAACCGCTCGACGGCTTGATCGTTGATTCTGACCAGACGGTCGCCTTCATGAATGCCCGCCTCGGCGGCGGCGGACTCAGGCATGACCTTGCCCACCACCGGTTCGGCCACTTGCTGACCCAGAACCATGAACATCACCGCCATGGCGACGATGCCAAAGATGAAATTGGCGGCGGGACCGGCGAAAACGATGGCCGCGCGCTGACCAACCTTCTTGTGGCGGAACGAGACTGTCTTTTCTTCCGCCGTCAGGTCTTGCGTGGTCGCGATGGTCGAGCTTTCGTCGGCATCGCCGAACATCTTGACGTAACCGCCCAACGGCAGCGCCGACACCCGCCAGCGGGTTCCCAATTTGTCGTTCCAGCCAAACAGTTCAGGACCGAAACCGATGGAGAAGGTATCGACCTTAACCCCGTTCCAGCGTGCGACGATAAAGTGACCAAATTCGTGAACGAACACCACCACGGTCAGGATCAGCAGAAACACGACGATGTAATTGAGAAAAAATTCCATGGTTCCGTCCTAGTTCCTTTTCTTAACCGCCGCCTGGGCGTAGTGCCTGGCTTGGCTATCCATATCCGCCACATCGTCCAACGAGGTCAAAGGCCGCATGGGAATGGCGTTTAGAGTTTCTTCGACCAATGTGGCGATTTCAAGGAAGCCGATCTTGCGGTCCAAGAATGCCTGCACGGCGATTTCGTTGGCGGCGTTTAGCACTGTGGCGGCCGAACCGCCCACCCGCATGACCTCCCGCGCCAAGCGCAACGCCGGGAAGCGAATGGGGTCCGGTTGTTCGAAAGTCAGATTGGCGATTTCGGCCAAATTCAGTTTGGGTGCAGGCGATTGGATGCGCTTGGGCCATCCCAGGGCATAGGCGATGGGCGTGCGCATATCGGGCGAGCCCAATTGCGCCAGCACTGACCCATCGGCATAGGCCACCAAGGAATGGATCACCGATTGCGGATGCACCACCACGTCGATGCGGTCCTCGGTCAGGCCGAACAGATGATGGGCCTCGATCACTTCCAAACCCTTGTTCATCATGGACGCCGAATCCACTGAAATCTTGGCCCCCATGGACCAATTGGGATGGGCAACCGCCTGTTCGGGCGTGGCCGCGCCCATCTCATTGAGCGACGTCTGACGGAAAGGACCGCCCGAGGCGGTCAAGATGATCTTGTCGATCATGTGCTTCTGATCGAAATCGAACACCTGGAAAATGGCCGAATGCTCGGAATCCACCGGCAGCAAGGTCGCGCCTGATTTGGCCACTTCGGCCATCACCAGCTGACCGGCGCAGACCAGGGTTTCCTTGTTGGCTAAACCGATGGTGACGCCGCGCCGCACCGCCGTCAAAGTGGGGGCCAACCCCGCCGCGCCGACAATGGACGCCATCACCCATTCGGCGGGCATGTCCGCCGCTTCGTTGACCGCGTTGTCGCCCGCCGCCGCAATGATCCCGGTCCCGTCCAGCAAGTCCTTGAGACGGTCAAATTGGGCATCATCGGCCACGACCGCCATTTTGGCTCCCAGATCCTTGGCCTGCTTGGCCAGCAGATCGGCGTTGACATTGGCGACCAAAGCCTCGACCCGATACAAATCCGGTCGCGCCGCCACCAATTCCACCGTGTTGCACCCAATGGAGCCTGTAGATCCTAAGATCGTGATTGAACGCAGACCATCCCCTTTATGCGTACTCATTCTTATATCCATTCACCAATTAACTTTCCCAACGCGACCACCAGTCCCGCCGCCAACAATCCATCCACCCGGTCCATAACGCCGCCATGGCCGGGAATCAAGTTGCTGGAATCCTTTACGCCCCAGCGGCGTTTGATCCAACTTTCCAGAAAGTCGCCGCCTTGTTCGACCACTGCCAGCAAAGCGCACAACGGCGCTATAACGGTAAGCTGGGACAATCCATAAGAATAAGCAAGCCCGCCGCCGACCAAGGCGGCTCCGGCCATGCCCCCGATCAGTCCGGCCCAGGTCTTCTTGGGACTGATCGCAGGCGCCAGCAACGGCCCACCAATCAAGCGGCCAGAGGCGTAGGCGGCAATATCGATCACCCATACCACCACCAGCAAAGCGGCCAGCAAATCGCGGCCGTGATCTTCAGCCCCCCGCAACCACACAATCGCCACGGCGGGCAGTCCGGCATAGAGGGCTCCCCACCCGATCCAGGCGCGGCCGCTGACCAGACCGGAGACCACGGCAATCAACAAAACCAACGCCAATCCCACCAACGGGTTGATCACCGTGGCAAAACAGGCCAATGCCAAACCGGCGGCAATCACTCCGCCCAACACGGTGAATTGCCCCTGATTGGTCATGCGGACCCATTCCCATGCCATCAGCGCCGCCACCAAACCCGCCAAACCGGCAAAGGCCCAACCGCCGACCCAAACAGCGGCCAGGACGGGCGGAATCAGCACCAAGGCCGAAAAGGCCCTGGTTTTAAGCGCCATAACGACGCTCGCGACGCAAAAACTCTTCGATCGCCCACTGAATTTCCGCATGGCCGAAATCGGGCCACAGCACGTCCAAGAACACGAATTCGGAATAAGCCGATTGCCACAGCAGGAAATTGGAAATGCGCTTCTCGCCCGAGGTGCGGATCACCAAATCAGGGTCGGGAAAGCCCGCCGTGTACAAATGATTCTCAAACATCGACTCGTCGATGCTGTCGGGGTCCAAGCGACCGGCGGCGGCCTCGCGCGCCAAGGCCTTGGTTGTGGCGATGATTTCCTGCCGTCCGCCATAGGACAAGGCCAACAGCAAGGTCATGGCCTTGTTGTCCTTGGTCATGGCTTCCACGTCGTCGATCAGCGCGGTGATGTCGGCGCTGAGGCGCGAGCGGTCGCCGATGACCCGGAAACGAATGCCATTCTTGTGCAAGGTGGCGATTTCGCTACGCAGGTACAGGCGCAGCAACCCCATCAAGTCGGTGATCTCGACCAGCGGGCGCTTCCAGTTTTCCGCCGAGAAGGCATACAGGGTCAGCGTATCCAACCCCAGCTGACGAGCGGCCTCGACCGTACGGCGCACGGCGTCGGCTCCAGCGCGATGACCGGCTGCGCGCGGCAATCCTCTGGATTTCGCCCAGCGTCCATTGCCGTCCATGATGATCGCCACATGGCGGGGCGGCTGTACCGTCTGGCCGGATGAG
>CAIYCT010000509.1 GCA_903924765.1 uncultured Rhodospirillaceae bacterium
TCACCGAGCGCTGCGTGTTCGAACTGACGCCGGAAGGCTTGGAACTGACCGAAGTGGCTCCCGGCGTCGACATCGAGCGTGACATCCTGGCCAACATGGCGTTCAAGCCCATCATCAAGAATCCCTTGCTGATGGACGAGCGTATCTTCAAAGCCGATTCCATGGGGTTGAAGGACACCTTGCTGTCCCTGACGCTGCCCGACCGCATTTCCTTCCAGGAAGAGCGCAACACCCTGTTCTTGAACTTCCAAGGGCTGCATCTGTATTCGCCCAAGGATGCGCATGACGTACAGGAAGCGGTGGAAAGCTTCTGCAAGAAGATCGGTCACAAGGTCGATGTGGTCGTCAATTACGACGACTTCATCATCGAAGAACCGGCCATGGAGGCTTATGCCAAAGTGATCAGCTACATGGTGACTCATTATTACGGCGAGATCACCCGCTACACCACCAGCTCGTTCCTGCGCTCCAAGCTGGGCGCCGCCATCGCCGAACGCGGTCTGGCGCCGCACATTTTCGAGACCAAGCAGGAATCCGAATCCGGCAATTAAGCCTGATTTCTCGCTGCAACCGCCGGGTTTTAACCCCGGCGGTCTTTCCCAGCATTAAGACGAAGCCGCATCCGCGCCCCTCTGGACAAAAGGGCGCGGATTGGTCATTGTTGGACCGATGGGTTCCGAGCAGGCCAAGCCTGCTGGATCAAAAGGGAACATGGAAGGGATGACCCAATAGGGGCCTAATCCATGGCTGCCCCCGCAACTGTGAGCGGCGAGTCCGCATCCACATGGCCACTGGAAAACCTGGGAACAGGTTGCCGGGAAGGCCGGATGCAAGGGACGACGACCCGCGAGCCAGGAGACCTGCCCATTGCAGTGCAACCTTGCGATCGGGGGCTTTAAGCCTGATCGCGCTTATCAACCGGCACGGCGGGTGCGGGTAAGGAGTCTTACAATCATGTTTTCGCGTATTTTCAAAGCTGGCGCGACCGGTCTGTCTGGTCGCATACTGGGCATCGCCCTTTTGCTGACCGGCTTCAACCTTGCCGCCTGGACTTGGGCCTTCGCTGTGTTCCGAGATCATCCCTTGCTGATGGGCTCGTCGCTGTTGGCCTACAGTTTTGGTCTGCGCCATGCGGTCGATGCCGACCATATCGCCGCCATCGACAATGTCACCCGCAAATTGATGCAGGAAAACAAACGTCCGGTGGCGGTCGGCTTGTTCTTTTCGTTGGGCCATTCCTCGGTCGTGGTGGCATTGTCGTTGGCGCTGGCCGCAACCACTGTGGCCCTTCAGGATCGGTTCGAGGATTTCAAGGCGCTTGGCGGACTGATCGGCACCTCGGTTTCTGCCGTCTTCCTGTTCGCCATCGCCGGAGCCAACATCATCATCTTGCTGTCCACCTGGCGGACCTTCCAATCGGTGAAAGCAGGCGAACGCGTGGTTGAAGCCGATCTGGACGCCATGCTGACGGGCGGTGGCCTGCTCAGCCGCTTGTTCCGCCGCTTGTTTCGACTGATCGACAGCAGCTGGCAAATGTACGGTTTAGGTCTGCTGTTTGGTTTGGGGTTCGAAACGGCGACCGAGGTCGGTTTGTTGGGGCTTTCGGCAACCGGGGCTACCAACGGTTTGTCGCCCTGGTCGGTCATGGTCTTCCCGGCCTTGTTTTCGGCTGGCATGGCCCTGATCGACACCGCCGACGGCATTCTGATGCTGGGGGCCTATGGCTGGGCGTTCATCAAGCCCATTCGCAAACTGTACTACAACCTGACCATTACCTTCGTCTCGGTGCTGGCGGCGTTGATAGTCGGCGGGTTGGAAACCTTGGGCTTGCTGGTTGACCAGCTTAAACTGAGCGGGCCGTTTTGGGACGTCATTGGAACGATCAACGAAAACTTCGGATTGTTGGGCTACGGCATCATCGCGGTTTTCGCCTTGGGCTGGTTGGCGTCGCTGATTATCTATCGCGTCAAACGCTATGACGAGATTGAAGTCCTGGGCTAAAACAACAAATCCTATTGAAGGCGAGGCATCCCTGGCTATGATGGGCTTCTTCGGTCATAAGGACCCTTATCCGCATGGTGTTTCGCCTTCTTCTTCTTGGATTGAGCCTGTGGCTGTTATGGCGCTGGTTACTGTCGCTTCTGCGTAAGGAAATTCAGAAGTCCGCGCCGAAGGACTCCCCTTTTATAGTTCCAGAACCGGCCCCCGACGGCTCCGTGCAAGAACTAAGCGCCTGCCGAGTCTGCGGTGTATGGCGCACGAACGACAATCGTGGCCGCTGTGAACGCTCGGACTGCCCATTTTAAGAGGAAACCATTGCATTCCGGGGCGCATTAAACCACATTAGCGCTAATCGTGAACCAGAATGGATCCACTTTTATGAGCATGTCCGCCATCCTTATCATCAGTCTTGCCGCCGGAGTCGTTTTGGTGGTGGGCGGCGGCTTGATGATGTACATGGCCAATCTGGTCCGCAACGCCTACGAAATCAAAGTCCAGATCAATTCCGATCTGGATGAGCGGCTGAAAATCATTTCCGACGATCTGGATAAGAAGTCCCTGTGGATCAAGCAGGAACTGACCGAGGAACTGGAAAAAATCAAGTTGGGCCTGTCCCAATCCAACGCCCGCTCCTTGCAAGAAATGGCCGAACCGCTTTCACGGCGCATCGCCGCTTTGGAAGACATCCTGAAAAAGGATCGCACCGACTGGTCCAAGGCCGTTGACGACACCCGGCAAGGCAATACCAGCCTGGACGCCAAACTGGTTCAATTCCGCAAAGACATGCGCCGGATCGAGGAAAAGCTGGGCATTGAGCCGACCTCGGCCACGCTGGGACCGCCGCCCAAACCGGCCACAGCGGAACAACCCGCTGCCGGAACCGAGACCGCGCCCGCCGCCACCGGCGAAAAGCCCAAGCCATCTCCCCCCTTGGTTCAAAAGGTGGGATCGATTTTGCCAGATCTGGGTTAAGTGGATTTCGAATAGGGCGCGGGAATGGCCGCCAGAGCGTCGGCCAGAACCTTGCGAACCCGCTCGACATCGCAGCCCATCAATGCCGCATCTTCCAGAAAGTCCAGCGACAGAGTGCGGAACTCATCCAAATTCTGCTCCAGCACCTTCAGCTTCTCGGCGCACGACACCGGATCGCCATCGGTCTTCATCCATGTGGGAATTGCTTTGCTCATGACTAAATAGTGATACTGGAACGGGCCTAGGTCAAGATGGTCGGAACAACAACCCGCTCATTTGCCCAAGTGACTGCCCGCATCCATAAGTGCTGGCTGAGACAAGCGGCTTGCGATCCAATCGCCCCCCCTCTTTCGTCATGCCCGTGCTTGACA
>CAIYCT010000510.1 GCA_903924765.1 uncultured Rhodospirillaceae bacterium
GACCGATATGGGGATCTGCCCGCTCGACCACTTCGCCCGACATCTCCAGAATCAAACGCAACACGCCGTGCGCCGCCGGATGCTGAGGCCCGAAATTGATATTGTAGGTTTGGAGTTCTGCTTGGGCCATGATGATTATCCGTTCCCCTGGGCTTTCTCGTCGCCGGGCAGCAGACCGCCGCCTTCCCATGGCGAGAGGAAATCGAATGAGCGGAAGTCTTGCGTCAACTTCACCGGTTCATAGACGCAACGCTTCTTGGCGTCGTCATAGCGAATTTCCACATAGCCGGTCAGCGGAAAATCCTTGCGCAACGGATGGCCCTCGAAACCATAATCGGTCAGTATCCGGCGCAAATCGGGATGTCCCGTGAAGATCACGCCGTACATGTCCCACACTTCGCGCTCGAACCAACCGGCGGAATTGAACACCGTGGTCGCCGTGGGGACGGAACCGCCCTCTTCCACCGCGACCTTGACCCGCACGCGCTGATTCAGTTTCAGCGACAGCAGATGATAGACCACATCGAACCGCTCGTCGCGGCTGGGCCAATCCACGCCACAGACATCGATCAATTGCTTGAACTGGCACAGGCTGTTGTCGCGCAGGAACATCAGCACTTTTTGAACGGAAGGCGCGCGGGCGGTCAGAGAAAGCTCTCCGCACCGGTTGACGTCAAACCCGGTCACTTCACCGGGCAACGCAGCGGCGATGGCCTCGCCTAAATCTTTCAACGCTGTCGTCATCTTATTCGGCCCACCCTGAAACAACGAAAAAACTAGCGGAGAATGCTGCCAGTCCGTTTGATCTTTTTCTGCAATTGCAAAAACCCGTAAAGCAGCGCCTCGGCGGTCGGAGGACATCCTGGAACGTAAATGTCCACCGGCACCACGCGATCGCAGCCGCGCACCACGGAATAGGAATAATGGTAATAGCCGCCACCATTGGCGCACGAGCCCATGGAGATCACCCAACGGGGCTCGGCCATCTGGTCGTAAACACGCCGCAAGGCGGGAGCCATTTTGTTGGTCAAGGTGCCTGCCACGATCATCACGTCCGATTGGCGCGGGCTGGGACGGAACACAATACCGAACCGATCCATATCGTAACGCGAACAGGCAGCGTGCATCATCTCAACGGCACAACAGGCCAAACCAAAGGTCATGGGCCACAAGCTGCCGGTTCTCGCCCAATTGACCAGATTGTCCACCGAAGCCAGCACGAAGCCCTTATTTTCGATTTCTTCGCCGACCAGCTTCAAGAATTGGTCTTGCGCCGCGCCGGGAGGCAAAGCGACGGAATTGGTCGCCACCGCCAGTTCGGGTGAGTTTACTCCCATTCCAGAGCTCCCTTACGCCATTCGTAAATAAAGCCGACCGTCAGGACGGCCAGAAAAACAATCATCGACCAAAAGCCGAACAGGCCGATTTTGCCCAAGGTCACCGCCCACGGAAACAAAAACGCCACTTCCAGATCGAAGATGATGAATAGGATCGACACCAGATAAAAACGGACATCGAATTTGGATCGCGTGTCGCCGAACGGGTCAAAGCCGCATTCATAGGGCGCCCCCTTCTCGGAATCGGGTTTTTGCCGCCCCGCCAACCACGACGCGCCCAAGGCCGCAACAGCGACCCCACCCGCGATGGCGAAGAAAATAAGGATCGGAGCATATTCGAGCTGCCAAGGTTCCATCGAATTCTCCCCCTCATTCATCCAAACGGAAAAAACCTGTTCTCATCTGAGCGCGCTCTTGACCACCCGAAAAGTCAGTCAAGACCTACTCATTTAGTATCGCAGAGCTTTAATCCAACACCCGCGACACTGTCAAGGGAACACATTGGTGCCGAGGCGACAATCCAAAAGTTTATACCAATAGGAAATGGTATGATGTCAATTAATGTATTCATATGCGTCAAGACCAAGCTCGTCCCTAATGCCTTCTCGAACTAAACGCGCCAATTCCCGAATCGCCTCTGTATATGCCTCATTGTCCTGTATGTGACAAGCATTTATCAGACGAATTAAAGCGTCAATCTCGCTTTTATTACAGTATAATTGAAATTTAGTATTTGCATCCGCAAGCTGTTTACTCGTTTCAGGTCCAATCAAACGGCCCTATGTAAGGGCAAAAAAGACTGGCAAGAACGAAGGCATTGCATCCAAGCTATATTCCATGCGCTTTTTAGAAATCTCATGCCGCCTATTCAAAATATTATTAACAAACCAGCCAATAATTACAATTGAAACGGAACAAACTGTTATAACGTCATGAATATCCATTGGACAGTTACCTATGCCCCCGACTTCCAGAACCGTTTGTTTGCAAATGCTTTTCCTGATCCAGATTTAAAATATTTTTCAAGTTTCCTAGCCAAGGATTCATTTTCAACAGCAACGTAATTTCTAAGTTTTATGGGAAGAAACGCTTTTGTAGAAAGAACTTCTCCGGCTTCATGTGAAGCAAAACGACGCTTTAAATCGTTTGTCGACCCAACATAAATATCATTATTGTTGAGTTTCAAGAAATAGACGGACCACATTGAAGCAGCCTCCCTACTCTTTGAGGATTTCGGCTGCCAGCCCCCCCCCATGCGGGGAGGCCTGCCACCCGAAGCCTTATGGCGTAGGGTGGTGGGCGGTGACGGGATCGAACCGCCGACATCCTGCGTGTAAAGCAGGCGCTCTCCCGGCTGAGCTAACCGCCCAATGGCCCATCATAATTTAATGAAGCAGATATTCTATTAAAGCCTAAGCGATGAGGATTATTGAAACAGCCCTCATAACTTGACCTTTGTAATAGACAAGGCTAAGTCGCCCTAGCCTTGTCTTAATACATTCCGCATCAACGCCTATTATTGAACGGCGTCGCGCAGGCCCTTGCCAGCCTTGAACTTGGGCTGCTTGGAGGCCGGGATGTTAATCTTCTGACCAGTCCGCGGATTGCGGCCTTCCGAGGCAGCGCGCGAGCTGACAGAGAAAGTGCCGAAGCCGACGAGACGGACTTCTTCACCGCTCTTCAGAGCGTCGGTGATGGCATCAAAAACGCCATCGACAGCCTTGCCGGCATCAGTCTTCGACAAACCAGTGCTGTTCGCCACGGCGGTCACGAGATCATTCTTATTGGTCACTTCAGGCCCCCTTATCAAAACGTCAATCCAGACAGTACAGCGTCCTACAGGATGCACACCGTCCCCTTTAAGGATGCGCGCAGTCTAATTCGAGCTTTATTGACCGTCAATCCGCAAAACCGCAAAAACCTCGGTTTTCCGCCATTTCTCCAAAAATAGAAGACCGCGACTGACCGAATTGCATTTCATTGCGTAACGAAGTCTTGGGCATGCCCCCAAGGAATCAGAAAAAATGTTTTAGATTCAGACACATAAAAACGGCGGACCAAAGGCCCGCCGTTTCTTACAAACCAAAGCTATAAGGGTCTGTTTTAATGGGTAATAACAGCCGATTCTTCCGTGGCGGCCGGGGCTGCAACCGTTGAATCGGACGGTTCGTCCCACTCGATGGGAATGGGCATCCGGGTCAATGCCCGTTCCAGGACTTCGTCCACCACCGCCACCGGGACAATTTCCAGTCCGCGTTTGACGTTATCGGGGATCTCGGCCAGATCTTTTTCATTCTCCTTGGGGATCAGGACCGTGCGAATACCGCCGCGCATGGCCGCCATCAGCTTTTCCTTCAATCCACCGATGGGCAGAACCCGACCGCGCAACGTGATCTCGCC
>CAIYCT010000511.1 GCA_903924765.1 uncultured Rhodospirillaceae bacterium
CGATCTCCTACCGTTGCAAGATCCGGCCGCCGGGATATGTCCATCTGCAAGCCCTGGACATGATGTCCAAGGGACACATGATGGCCGACGTGGTGGCTAATATCGGTTCCCTAGACATTGTTTTCGGCGAGATTGATCGATGAGCATGCACGAACAGCCCACCAGCTTCGCCTTTACGCCCGAGTATTTGGCCAAAGCCAACATCATCATCGCCCGCTATCCGCAGGGCCGTCAGCAAAGCGCGGTGATGCCGTTGCTGGATCTGGCGCAACGCCAGGAAGGCTGGGTCAGCACCGCCGCGATCGAAACCATTGCCGCCATGCTGGACATGGCGCCGATCCGAGTGCAGGAAGTGGCCACCTTCTACACCATGTACAATCACCAGCCCATGGGGAAACACCATGTGCAGGTTTGCACCAACATCTGTTGTCAGCTGACCGGATCGGACGGCATCGTAGACAGCTTAAAGTTCGCGCTGGGCGTGGAATTCGGCGATACCTCGAAAGACGGTCTGTTCACCCTGTCGGAAGTGGAATGCCTGGGCGCCTGCGCCAATGCGCCGATGATGCAGATCGACGACGATTATTATGAAGACCTGACGCCGGAAAGCGCTCGGGCCATCATCGACGCGTTCCGGCAGGGGCAAACGCCTAAGCCCGGTCCGCAGAATGGACGGATCAATTCGGCTCCCGAAGGCGGCCCGACCACCTTGACCACTCTGTCTTTTAGCTCGGAGAAAGCGTGATGCTGCGCGACGAAGATCGGATTTTCACCAATCTCTACGGCATTCACGACTGGCGTTTGGCTGGTGCGCGCTCGCGCGGCGATTGGGACAATACCAAGGACATTTTGATCCGTGGCCGTGACGCCATCATCGAGGATATGAAGAATTCGGGTCTGCGCGGTCGCGGCGGCGCTGGATTCTCGACCGGTTTGAAATGGTCGTTCATGCCCAAGGTCGAAGGCCCGCGTCCCCATTATCTGGTGATCAACGCCGACGAAGGCGAGCCCGGAACCTGCAAAGACCGCGAGATCATGCGGTTCGATCCCCATAAGTTGATCGAAGGCGCTTTGATCGCCAGCTTCGCTATCGGGGCGCATGCGTCTTATATCTACATTCGCGGCGAGTTCGTGCGCGAGGCCGAGCATCTGCAAGTGGCCATCGACGAGGCTTACGCCGCCGGTCTGCTGGGCAAGAACGCTTGTGGGTCGGGTTGGGATTTCGACCTCTACGTCCATCGCGGCGCTGGCGCTTATATTTGCGGCGAGGAATCGGCGCTGATCGAAAGCTTGGAAGGCAAAAAAGGCCAACCCCGCTTGAAGCCGCCATTTCCGGCGGGCGTCGGTCTGTATGGCTGCCCCACCACTGTCAACAATGTGGAATCCATCGCCGTGGTGCCCGCCATTATGCGCCGTGGCGCCAGCTGGTTTGCCGGTCTGGGCCGTCCCAAGAACAGCGGCACCAAGTTGTTCTGCATCTCGGGTCACGTCAACAAGCCGTGCAACGTCGAAGAAGAAATGGGCATTCCGCTCAAGGAATTGCTGGAAAAGCACGCGGGCGGCGTTCGCGGCGGTTGGGACAATTTGCTGGCGGTCATTCCCGGCGGCTGTTCCGTGCCGATCATTACCAAGGACGTCTGCGACACCGTGCTGATGGATTTCGATTCCTTGCGCGAAGTGCGTTCCGGTTTGGGCACGGCGGCTGTGATCGTTATGGACAAGTCCACCGACGTGGTCCGCGCCATCGCCCGCCTGTCGCGTTTCGACATGCACGAATCCTGTGGTCAATGCACGCCATGCCGCGAAG
>CAIYCT010000512.1 GCA_903924765.1 uncultured Rhodospirillaceae bacterium
CGACCCCCAGTCCCCCAGACTGATGCGCTACCGGGCTGCGCTACGCTCCGACCGTGTGGTCCCAATTACTTGGGACCGAGGGGTTTTCCGGGCTGCCCCGGAAAGAGGCGCGACTATACAAATCCCCCTCTGCCCATGCAACCCTATTCGAAAAGTTTTTTATCCTTTGGATGGCTAGACCTAATTAAGGGCGCAGCAAGAAGCGCAATTGTTCCAATTCACCCAGGATTTCCGCCAGTTCCTTGCGGGTAAGTTCGGGTAGTTTGGCGGATGCGGCGACCGGCACGCCCAATCCGGGCAGCGACGGTTGCGCTGGTTCCAGCTGAGCAATCGGAGCGGTTTCCACGATCATCGGCGGCGGCGCGGTCAAAGCCGGTTCAGGGATCGGCGCACTTTCCTGCAAATCCTCGTCTTCGTCGAAGCCAGCATCAGCATCCTGGATCGTCTGCGGCTGATCTGGTGTATGGGGCACGTCAACACCGCCTTCTTTTAAGATCGCCTGTACGCCTTTAATTGTAAGCCCTTGTTTGTAAAGCAAGTCTCTGATTTTAATCAGAAGATCAACATCCTCGGGACGGTAATATCTCCGCCCCCCAGCCCGTTTAACCGGTTTGATTTGCGGGAAGCGTCCTTCCCAAAATCGCAGAACATGCTGGGGGACTTGAAGATCGTCGGCAACTTCACTGATGGTTCGGAACGCGTCGGCGGATTTCTCAGCCATTGTCAGCGCGTACCGTAGAGACCGTCATTGATCCGCTTTTTCAGCAATTGCGAGGGGCGGAAAACCAACACGCGGCGAGGCGTGATCGGCACTTCCTCGCCGGTTTTTGGATTGCGACCAATGCGTTGCGCCTTGGAACGGACCGAGAAACTGCCGAACGACGACAATTTGACCGGAATGCCCTTGGACAGCGATGTCGATATTTCCGTCAAGACGGCTTCCAACAGATCGGCGGATTCATTACGCGACAGGCCGACTTCTTGATAGACAGCCTCGCTTAGTTGAGCGCGGGTGATGGTGTTTTCAGACATGGGAAGTCCTTGGGTTGTGTCTATGCAACCTTAGACCTGTTCTTGAAATCGGTCAATATCAAAGGGATGCGGCAAAAAGTTAACGTGTAGCCGAATTACATCCGGACTAACGCCGAGCCCCAGGTGAATCCGCCGCCCATGGCTTCCAGCAGAACCAGGTCGCCTTGCTTGATGCGTCCGTCATGAACCGCTTCGGCCAAAGCCAATGGAACCGATGCCGCCGAGGTGTTGGCATGGCGATCCACGGTTACCACCACTTGATCCAGCGGGAAATTCAGCTTTCTGGCCGTTCCTTCCAAAATGCGACGGTTGGCTTGATGGGGCACCAGCCATTGAATGTCTTTTGGTGTCAGATTGTTGGCGGTCAAAGCTTCGTCCACCACTTTGGCCAAATTGACGACGGCGTGACGGAAGACTTCCTTGCCTTCCATTCTCAGGTGACCAACGGTCTGCCCAGACGACGGGCCGCCATCCACATACAACAGATCGTGATAGCGGCCATCGGAATGCAGATGGGTGGAAAGAACGCCCAGCTCCGCCGTGCTGTTGGGCATATCTGCGGCTTTCAACACCACCGCCCCCGCTCCGTCACCGAACAAAACGCAGGTGTTGCGGTCGTTCCAGTCCAGAATGCGCGAGAACGTCTCGGCGCCAATGACCAAAGCAGTCTTTACGGTTCCGGAACGAATGAAATTGTCGGCTGTGGCCAGGGCAAAAATAAAGCCTGAGCAAACCGCTTGAATGTCGAACGCCGCACCGCCGGTCATGCCCAGTTGGGCCTGCACCTTGGTCGCGGTCGAGGGAAAGGTATTGTCGGGGGTCGCCGTCGCCACGATCAACAAATCCAACTGTTCGGCGGAAATCCCAGCACGGGACAAAGCGTCGCGTCCAGCCATAACGGCGAGGTCGGAGGTTTTTTGATCGTCGGCGGCAATGTGGCGTTGAGTTATCCCTGTGCGCTCGCGGATCCACTCGTCAGAGGTGTCCACACGGGTGACCAATTCCTCATTGGTGACGATGCGCTCGGGCAAATAGGCGCCGCAGCCTACGATCAACGACCGCCGGATCATGAACCAGCTGCCACACGGGGTTGGGTTTGGTCGAATGACTGGAGGTGTTCCAGCTCCTTGCGGATGCGCTCGTTATAGCCGTGGCTGACCAAATCCACCGCCACGCCGATAGCGTTGGCGAACCCGAACGCGTCGGTGCCGCCATGACTTTTGACGGCGATGCCGCCCAGGCCAAGGAACATGGCGCCGTTGTAGCGACGGGGATCAGTGCGCATCCTGACCTTGTTCAGCGCTTGTTTCGCGAACAAAAAGCCGATTTTGGCCAGAACCGAATTGTTGAAGGCTTGGCGCATGAAGCTGGAGAAGAACTTGGCAGTGCCTTCGGCGGTCTTGAGCGCGATGTTGCCGGTGAATCCATCGGTCACCACCACGTCAACGGTGCCGGCGCAGATGTCATTGCCCTCGACAAAGCCATGAAAACGAATGGGCAAATTGCCGTCCCGCAACACCAAGGCAGCGGAACGGACGGCATCGTTGCCCTTCATATCCTCGGACCCAATATTGAGCAGCCCTACCGATGGTTTTTCCAAACCGAGCACGGCGCGGGCGAACACTTCGCCCATCAAGGCGAACTGAACCAGATTGTCGGAATCGCAGTCCACATTTGCGCCCAAATCCAGCATCACCGTCTCGCCCCGTTCCGTGGGGAACATTCCGGCGATGGCGGGACGATCAATGCCCGGCAACGTCCGTAGAACAAATTTCGAAACAGCCATCAGCGCGCCGGTATTGCCTGCGGAAACCACACCGGCTGCATCACCCTTGGCGACCGCGTCCACAGCCAACCACATGCTGGAATTCCGCCCAGTGCGCAGCACTTGGCCGGGTTTGGCATCCATGGTTACCATGTCGGTGGTATGACGAACGGAGCAAACCCCTTTCAACTCGGGGTGACGAGTCAGAAGGGGTTCGATCCGTGCGCTATCGCCAAACAGGATATAGCGAACGTGGGGCAAGCGCACGTGGGCCAACCGCACCCCGTCAATAACGATATCTGGGGCGTGATCGCCCCCCATCGCATCGATCGAGATGGTTACAGGTTTTCCCACCTACGTCTTCCCCCCTTACGTTCTGTGTTAAGCGCTTGCTTCAGCCTGAGCGGTAACTTCGCGGCCATCGTAATGACCACAGGAACCACAGACGTGATGGGGCAACTTGACTTCGCCACAATTGGGGCACTCAATCACCGAGACAGACGGCAAGCCGTGATGGGCTCTGCGCATATCGCGACGGGACTTCGATGTTTTCTTCTTAGGAACAGCCATAATCTTCCTCTGTGCGGACAAATCCGGGGAAAGGGACGTGTTGTATAGAAAAACCCTTTCGGGTTCAAGGACTGCTTCAGGGTTTGGATGATTTCTTTTTGTTTAAAGCTTCCAGGACGGCGAACGGCGACCGGCGTTTTTCGACAATATCTTCACAAACCACTGAACCTACAAGACTTTCCGCATTATCAGCGCGAGGAAACGGATCAAGGCCCAAAGCGAGATGCTCGGCGGCTATTTCCCCTAAATCCACTTTACCGTCATAAATCGGGTCAGGAGGATCGTCCAGTGACAAATCTATGTCGATGTCATCCGCAGTGTCGGCGGCGCTGGGGCTGAAGGACATGTCGATGTCCTCAATGACCTGTTGCTCGACCGGAACCAAGCTGGAAACGCAGGCCTGCACCACCTGAGCAGTCAAGGAGCCGGTGATCCGGACAATATCGCCATGAGCCATGGGTTTGCCTTTGAATTTGGCCGTCACCGACACGACTTTTAAGATGCCGAAGCGTTGGGCCAAGCGCTCGCATTCGTCGGGCGAGGCTTCGATGGCCCAGTGTTTGCCGCCCGCAGGCAGGGATTCCACCGAAACCGACCGAGAAAACTCCACGGGGGGACGTGCGTCCGTATTCATGGCCGCTCCAGATTTAAATGTCCGCCTTGCAGGGATTGATCGGAACTTTCCTCTAATTGCCGCGCCAAACCAAACACATAGGTGGCAATCTGGGAGGCGGCGGCATGATCTGGCGCGCGATAGAGGTTGCGCAGCAAGGCCTGTATCAATCCGTCGCGGTCATTCCCGTCCAAGGCGGCTTCATAGGCATGCAGTCGGCCATAGAACGCCTCGGCCATTTTGCGCACCTTGGGGCCGACCCGCAAATCAGAGACGCCGCTTTCGCGCAGATTCACATCCATGTCGGCAAACATCACATCGACCAACGCCTGGGTCAGCTCGCAGGACCCTAAGCGCCGCAGCAACAGACTTATATGCAGACACAGCATATCGAAACGCCCTTCGAGCGTATCAGGAACGCCGAGTTCGGCGTAGAACACCGGCTGCCGAGACTGTTCGACCATGGCCGAATAAAGTCCGTGGGCAATTTGGTCCCAATGCTTGCGTTGTTTGGACCGGAAGAAGCGCATGTTTATAGCCTGTTATTGACAATCCGACTGCCATAGCGTCAATTTGCCTATCCCGTCAATCTCCACGTCCGGTTGGTTATGATAAGCAAGTCGCTCCTTATGTTCTGTACCGCCTTGGCCTTAGGGGCTTGCACGGCCACCGTGGACCTGCGCGGCAACCTGCCCGAGCCCGAAGCCTTGGCGAAAATAAAGGTTGGCGAAACCACCGAGGAACAGGCCCAATTGATCCTGGGCACCCCATCCTCCGTCACCAATTTCGGCGAGCAGGATTGGCATTACATTTATCAGAAAGTGTCGACCGTTTCGTTTTTCACCCCGCGTGAAATGGATTACATCACCATAACGCTGGCTTTCGACGCCACCGGCAAGGTCAAAAGCATCACCAAACTCGGCAAGAAAGACCGCAAGACCATCGACTTGGTGTCGCGGGAAACGCCCACCGCCGGCAAGGAATATTCAGTGATGGAACAATTGATCGGCAATGTGGGCAAATTCACCAAGGAAGACAAAGGCAAATAGGTTTGCCTTACTCGATCTCTGCGATCCGCAGCAGATTGGTCGAGCCGCTATAGCCAAACGGCACCCCGGCGATGATGACGATGCGTTCGCCAAGTTTGGCGAAGCCCTCTTTTTTCGCCACCTCCGTAGCGGTATCGACCATTTCCTTGACGTTGGTGACCTCATCGGACAACACCGAATGGACGCCCCACGCCAACACCAGCTGGCGCGCCACCGCCGGGTCTGAAGTGACGCTGATCACCGGCTGTTCCGGGCGTTCCCGCGCGGTGCGCAGCGACGTTGACCCCGATGAGGTATAGGTGACGATGGCCGAAGCGGAAACCGTGTGTCCCACCTCGCGGGCTGCTTGCGAGATGGCGTCGCGGCGGGTGTTTTCGGGAGCTGAACGCGAGGCGTCGATCAACACCCGGTAATAATCGTCCTGCTCCACTTGACCCAGGATGCTGTCCATGATCGCCACCGCCTCTCGCGGATAGGACCCGGACGCGGTTTCCGCCGACAGCATCACCGCGTCGGCGCCGTCATAGATGGCGGTGGCCACGTCCGAGGCCTCGGCCCGAGTGGGCGTGGGCGACGTGATCATGGATTCCAGCATTTGCGTCGCCACCACCACTGGCTTGCCAGCGGCGCGGCAGGCGCGAACGATACGTTTTTGCAAGATCGGCACGGTCTCGGCTGGGCATTCCACCCCTAAATCGCCACGGGCAACCATGACGGCGTCGGACAACTCGACGATTTCGGCCAGATGCTCGACCGCATAGGGCTTTTCCAACTTGGACAGGATGCGCGCCCGGCCCCCTAACGCGGCGATGCGCTCGCGCGCTTCGGTCACGTCGGTGGGGCGTTGGACGAAACTAAGCGCGATCCAATCGGCTCCGATGGACAAAGCGAACTCCAGATCGATCAAGTCCTTGGGCGTCAACGGCGAGATGGGCAACACCACGCCAGGAACGTTGACGCCTTTGTGATTGGATAAAGTCCAGCCCACGACCACAATCGTATGGGCGCTGGACGGCGTGCAGCTTTCAACCCGCAATTTAATCTTGCCGTCATCCAACAGCAGATCGGCGCCCGCTGTCATGGCGGCGAAGATTTCGGGATGGAGCAAGGGCGCGCGGGACTCATCCCCATCCGTGGGGTCCAGATCCAGACGGAAATGCTGACCATTTCACCATCGGCCAGCGCCGAGGCATCGGCGTCGCCCTCGGCCGTCCCATCTACGTCACCGCCA
>CAIYCT010000513.1 GCA_903924765.1 uncultured Rhodospirillaceae bacterium
ATGCATATCGGCCACGCCCGAGGGGCGGTGTTCGGCGACGCCTTGGCGGCGCTGCTGGAATGGGTGGGCTTTGACGTCACCCGCGAATATTACATCAACGACGCCGGGGCGCAGGTGGACGTGCTGGCGCGCTCGGTGCATTTGCGCTACCGCGAGGCCTTGGGCGAGGCCATCGGCGACATCCCCGAGGGTCTTTATCCCGGCGATTATCTACAGCCGGTGGGGGCGAATCTGGCCCAGCAAGACGGCGATAAATGGCAGAATCTGCCCGAGGAGCAATGGCTGCCCCATTTCCGCGCCTTTGCCATCGACGCCATGATGGACATGATCCGCGACGATCTGGCCGGATTGGGCGTGGTCCATGCGGTGTTCACCTCCGAGCGGGCCTTGGTCGAAGCGGGCAAGGTGGACGAGGGCTTGGCCCATCTGGACGCCATGGGCCTGATCTATGAAGGCGTGCTGGAGCCGCCCAAGGGCAAGCTGCCCGACGATTGGGAATCCCGGCCCCAGACCTTGTTCAAGGCCGCCGAATTCGGCGACGACGTGGATCGTCCGTTGAAGAAATCCGATGGGTCGTGGACCTATTTCGCCACCGACATCGCCTATCATTGGGACAAATATCGGCGCGGCTTCGACACCTTGATCGATGTGTGGGGGGCCGATCACGGCGGCTATGTCAAGCGCATGCAGGCGGCGGTGCGGGCGGTCAGCGGCGGCAACGCCGTGCTGGACGTCAAATTGTGCCAGATGGTCAATCTGTTGAAAGGCGGCCAGCCTTTCCGCATGAGCAAGCGGGCGGGCACCTTCGTCACCTTGCGCGATTTGGTCGAGCAGGTGGGCAAGGACGTGGTCCGCTTCATCATGCTGACCCGCAAGAACGACGCCCAACTGGATTTCGATCTGGACAAGGTGCTGGAGCAATCCCGCGACAATCCGGTGTTTTACGTGCAATACGCCCATGCCCGCATCTTCTCGGTGCTGCGCCATGCCCAGGCTCAGGAGCTGTTGCCAGATCTGCACGACAATCTGGACTTTCTGTCCAAGGCGGCGCTGTCGCGCTTGACCGATTCGGCTGAACTGACCCTGATCCGCATGCTGGCCGAATGGCCCCGGCAGGTGGACAGCGCCGCCGAGGCCAACGAGCCCCATCGCGTCGCTTTTTATCTGTACGAGCTTGCCGCCTGTTTCCATGCCCTGTGGAACAAGGGTAAGGATGAGGCGCAGTTGCGGTTCCTGATCGAGGGCGACCGGGAAGTGTCCCTGGCTCGGTTGGCCTTGATTCGTGCGGTTGCCCTGGTTATCGGGTCGGGGCTTTCGATCTTCGGCGTCACGCCGGTTGAGGAGATGCGTTGATATGGCCAAGCGTCCACAGCAAGAAGAATTCGACCGGGATATTTTGGACATCATCCCCGAACGCTACGACAGCGAGTATGACGATGAGGACACGCATTCCAGCGGTCGTTTGCGCACCATCATCACCGTCGTGGTGGCGTTGGTGGCGGTGGGCGGCATCGTCGCGTTCGGCTGGCGTTTCATGTCGGCTCGTCATCTGGCGGGCGGCGGCGGGCAGGTGATCAAGGCCGACGACCGCGCCGTCAAGGTTCGCCCCGACGATCGCGGCGGCATGCAGGTGCCCAACCAAGACAAGCTGGTGTATGGCCGCATGGAAGACGGTGGCGGCGCAGAGCCCAAAACCGAACGCCTGCTGGCCCCGCCGGAAGAACCCAAAGCGCCGCCCAAACCCGGCGATATGGCCCCGCTGCCCACCACCGAGGTCGCGCCCGCACCCATGCCGGTGCCCGTTTCCTCGGCCGAGTCCATGCCCATGGCCCGCCCCGCCCAAACGCAGCCGCCTAAGATGACCGAACCGGCCAAAGCGCCGCCCAAAATGGCGGAAGCGCCGCCCAAGCTGGCGGAAGCGCCCAAGGTGAAGGCGGCTCCCGCCCCAGCGGCTCCGGCTCCGATGGTTGCCGCTCCGGCTCCAGCGGTCACTCCTCACAAGACCATGGCCGACAGCGACGGCGATTATCTGGTGCAGTTGGGCGCGGTGCGCTCCGCCGATGCCGCCGACAAGGAATGGGCGCGCATTCAGCACGCCAACGCCGAGGCCTTGGCCGGGCTGCATCCCGATATCATCAAGGTGGACATTCCCGATAAGGGCACCTTCTGGCGCATCCGCGCCGGTTCCTTGACCGAACAGGGCGCCCGCCAACTGTGCCAGCAACTGACCGCTCG
>CAIYCT010000514.1 GCA_903924765.1 uncultured Rhodospirillaceae bacterium
AGCTTGGAAGGCTGTTGCTCTACCATTGAGCTACACCCGCCCATCGGGACCCGTCCCCTTAAGCCCCAGACTTAAAACGCGGACCTTAAAACGCCATTCCCAGCGTCCAGCGACAAACCCAGAAAGATGGTGGAGGGGGTTGGATTTGAACCAACGTAGACTTCCGTCGGCAGATTTACAGTCTGCTGCCATTGACCGCTCGGCCACCCCTCCCCAACGTCCTTAAGGTTAACCTCTAGCGACGGGAGAGGCGTACTATGATTATTCACACCCCCTTGTCAATCTGAAAAGAGAGGATTAAACCGCTCTTCTTTAGGAGATCATCAAAAAATGGCCCGTCGGGACCCCCCACCCTCACCGTCACCAAAAGCCCATCCCCCCAAGCAGAAAGCCGCCAAACAACAAGGCGCGGAAACGCGCAAAGGCGTTTGGCTGGCGGGTATCCATGCGGTGGCGGCGGCACTGGAAAATCCGCGGCGAAATTTTCTTCGCATTTTGGCCACCGCTGAGTCCGCGCGGTCCCACGACGCCTTGCTGAAGGCCCGAGCCCCCATCGGCATCGAGATCGTCGCCAAGAACGAGATCGAGCGTCATCTGCCCGATGGCGCCGTGCATCAAGGATTAGCCGCTTTGGTGGATTACCTGCCGCCCACCCATGTGGAAGATTTGATCGAGGCTGCCAAGGATAAAACCGACGCGGTGATCGTCATCTTGGATCAAGTCACCGACCCCCACAATGTTGGGGCGATCTTGCGCTCGGCGGCGGCCTTCGGCGCTTTGGGCGTCGTGGTGCCCGACCGTCACGCCCCCGAGGAAACCACCGCCTTGGCCAAATCCGCCTCGGGCGCGCTCGAACGCATACCCCTAGTGCGAGTGACCAATCTGGCCCGCGCCCTGGATGATTTGAAGAAAGGCGGCTTCTGGATCTGCGGTCTAGCCGCCGATGCCCCCAAGACCCTGGCCCAGGCCAAGCTGGACGGCAAAATCGCCCTGGTCATGGGCGCGGAAGGCGAAGGATTGCGCCGCCTGACCCGCGAATCCTGCGATCACATGGTCAAGCTGCCCATGACTGGCGACATGGAGTCCTTAAACGTCTCCAACGCCGCCGCCATCGCGCTTTATGAATTTGTGAGATTGCGATAAATCCCGGGAACGTCTAAAAGACTTCGCCCAAGCCCCAGTGCCGGCTTAGCTCAGTTGGTAGAGCAGTTGATTTGTAATCATCAGGTCGCGGGTTCGATTCCTGCAGCCGGCACCATAAACTTCAAGGAGTTACTGAGGTTTATCCTTGGGCAGTTTCTGATTAGGTACCACATAGGTACCAGAGAGACGGAAATTCAATGAAACCCGATGCGATGATTCTTACCCGGAAATCGCCCCATTATAGATAAGGTAGACCTTCCCAATCCGGTGGCGGATTGCATTGGACAGGTGCGGGGGTGATCGGGCATCGTTTCCACATGAGCACCACCGACGACACAGACTTAATCAGCCACCATACATGGCCCGTTGCTCCCAACATCTTGGACCAGGAGTTTACCGCCAATGCCCCTGACCAGAAATGGGGGGCTGACATCTCGTACATCTGGACGCGGGAAGGCTGGCTGTACCTTGCAATCGTCATGGACCTGTTTGCCCGCAGAGTAGTTGGTTGGGCCGTCAGCGACCGCTTGCACCGAGGCTTAGCTTTGTCCGCGCTCAGAAAAGCTCTGATCATGCGCCGCCCCAACAAGGGGCTGATCCACCATTCTGATCGCGGCAGCCAATATTGCTCCATTGATTACCAAGCCGAACTCATCAGCCACGGCATCCAAATATCCATGTCCGGCAAGGGGAACTGCTACGATAACGCCATGGTCGAGACGTTCTTCAAAACCTTGAAGGCCGAGATGGTTTGGCGGACTACGTTCCAAACCAGAGCGGAAGCAACCCAGGCTATTGCCCAATACATCGACGGATTCTATAACCCCGTCAGACGGCATTCAGCCCTGGATTATCGAAGCCCTATTCAGTTCGAGAAATTGATGGGTTAAACCGTAAAAACCTCTCCACTTTCCCGAAGCAAGTCCAATTTCCGCCTCATTCATTTTCTTGACGTTGTCACCGATCAGGTCGCCGATGGTGATGGTCAATGATGGTTGGTCTGACATTCGAGTTTCTCCCTCTGTTGATGATTACCACCCGGCGCGGCCAACAAATGAACCGAGGCGGGCACGATGACGGGCGGCGGCATGTGCGAGATAAGCACTGCTTGTTGCCCATTCCGACCGAACAGGCACCGCCACAACGGGACGCGCGGCCTGTTCCGCCTTCACTTGGACGAAAGCTTTGACGTTCTCCCAAATCATCCGAAGCGCGTAGGAAAACGCTTCCCTGGTGGTGCTGAACCGATCCCGAACCTTGCGGGCCAGTTCCCAAGAGAGCTTGAAGATTTCGCTGCGGGTCATGGGGAGTGTCATTTGCTTGTGCCTCAGAACGTCATATGTTATGTTTCAAACATAATTCATTATTCACGATAAAATCAAGCGTGAAAGATCACGTATGATGTTTCAGACATGATTACGCAATCACAGATCAAGGCCGCGAGGCTCTTTCTTGGATGGGAGCAAAAGGATTTGGCTGAGGCATCAGGCCTATCTCTGCCAACCATTCAGCGTATGGAGAAACTTGGTATTGAGCGCAGTTCGGTTGCAAATGCAGAGCGCCTTAGAACCGCCCTTGAAAGCGCCGGTATCGAGTTCATCCCCGCTGGCAGCTACCAGGGAGAGGGCGGGCCGGGCGTGCGGTTGCGGGGCGGGGAATAGGAATGGCCGAACAGCGAGAGCTAAACGACGAACTTGGTGTTCAAAAGATGGCAAGGGTGCAATTGGAAATGACTGTGCTCACAACACATTTTCTCGATCTTGCCGAAGGAGTGGATTGATAAACCGGAAAGATCGTTGCCTTGGCAGCGGGCGGAGCAACCCAGTGCGGCGGTGGAACCGCTTTCCTCCTCTCCTGGAAATCAAGGCAACGGATCTAAATCGCCACCCTGGCCGAAGGTGGATCACCCTTCGGCGCTCGGCTCCTCAGATCCTGGAACTCAAGGCAGCGAAGCTAACATACCCCAAACGAGGTCGAAGCGGCTTGGAAATCCTATCTCCCGAAAAGACTGGTCCCATGTAATGATCGTTGACCGCGTCTTGGCCGCAAGGGCTGCGCCATCAAGTGACATATCCTTTCCTGCTCAGTCACTTCCGTAGTCTCCCGTGAACAACTCTGAACGCGGCCCAATGTCAGGCGTCGCGTCCAATTCCAAGTAACGGCAATTGCCAGATTTGAGGGTTTACCCCGTTAAATCCGGCAAATTTGTTTTGCGGATTTTTGTGCTTTTCAGCGTCCTTGGGTTGTGATTCCATCGTTCTTGTGGAGAAGCCTTAGGAGGACGCGATGAAGCCGCCGAAGATGGATTTTGGACAGGGGCCGCGTAGCGATTTCGATATGTTCCGGTCGCAATTGACCAACATCATCAACATGC
>CAIYCT010000515.1 GCA_903924765.1 uncultured Rhodospirillaceae bacterium
ACCACACTGCCGGGACCGCAGGCGATATCAATCATGATATCTGATGGAGTAGGGCGACCCGCTTCGACCATCAACGACAAAATGGCATCGTTATGCAGTTCTTGCGCCGCTGCGAAGTCTGACGATTGGCGGGTAAATTGATCTTCGATAGCGGCCGCATGGTCGGCCGTACCGGCTACCGGGGATGAATGGATTGTCACGACAAAGGCTCCAAATACTCAAATGAGAACGACTGATGTCTTGGCCCTTTTGGAAGGGCCGATCAAATAAGTCGGAGCAAGGCGTATGTCGTGTACATGAGAAGAACGCTAACACGCGATCTGTAGCGCCGTCAACACGGGATCAATCGGCTAATAATGGCTTACTCTTTCCGTGGCAGCCGCCCATTCCACCAATCTCGCAGCCTTATGGGCAGCGCCGCAGACATCACAATCAGCAAATAGAACACGGTCGGATAGGCGATGCGGGCTTTGCCCTTGTCCAGTCCCGCCCGCATAATTTTGGCGGCTTTGGCGCTGTCCATTACAAATGGCATGGGGAAGTCGTTGGCAGCGGTCATGCGGGTGGTGACGAAGCCGGGGCAGATGACGCTGACGGTGACGTTGTCTGCGGCCAGCCAGCCGCGCAGGCCTTCGCCCCAGGTGCGCACGCAGGCTTTGGAGGCTGAATAGGCCGGCGCTCCGGCCAGGCCCATGAAGCTGGCCAGCGAGCTCATGATCGCAATGTGGCCCTTGCGCCGTGCTTGCATGCGAGGAATCAGCGGAAGGATGGTGTTGGCGACGCCGTCGATATTGATACGAAAGATGCGGCGGGTTTGGTCGGCGGCGTTTTCGCTGCCAGCCGTTCCGGCGCTGACGCCAGCATTGGCGATAACCAGATCGATGGGGCAAGTCGTGTCCGCTTGCAATACCCATTGTTCCATGGCAGCTGGATCGGCCACGTCCATCAGGGTGACCTCGACCCTTGCGCCTTTGGTCCGGCAGCGCCCTGCGACCTCGTCAAGACGGGCCTGATCGCGTCCGCTCAGAAACAAGGTCATGTCGGGCGCGGCATAAGACAAAGCCAAGGCTTCGCCTAGGCCCGAGGACGCGCCGGTGATTAAAACGGATTTGGGCAAGGACATAGACATAACGCACCATAGACTGACCCAGGCGAAGTGGGTATAAGCAAGAAAATCATAATCACATCAAGGGGGATCTCCTGTCTATTTCCAGTATGACGGGCTATGCTCGGGCCGAGGGCCGGGATGGGACTTTGGCATGGGTATGGGAAGCCAAAAGCGTTAACGGGCGTGGTCTGGATTTACGCATTCGCGTGCCGACTGGGTTCGACGCGTGGGATGTGGCCGCCCGCGACTTGGCGCAACGCTCGCTGGCGCGCGGCAATCTGCAAGTCTCGCTGACCGTGACGCGGCAATCTGAGAGCGCCAGCGTCCGCATCAATAAGGCCTTGTTGGAACAGGTTCTTGGCCTGTGCGCCCAGTATAAAGAACAATATCCCGAGGTGACCTCTCCCTCTTGGGACGGCTTGCTGTCGCTGAAAGGCGTCATAGAAGCCCAGGGCGATGACGAACTGGAGCATACGCCTTCGTTTGAGGCCGCCATGCGGACCAGTCTAGAGCAGGTGATGGAACAATTGGCGCAGATGCGGCGGACCGAGGGCGCTCGCATCGGGCAGGTCCTGACGGGTCAAATCAATCAGATTGAATCCCTGGCCGCGCACGCCGAAGGTTTGGCCGCTTTGCGACCCGAGGCGCAAAAGGCGCGGTTGCAGGATCAGCTATCGGCCTTGCTTGACGCGTCGCCTGCGTTGACCGAGGATCGTTTGACCACCGAAGTGGCGCTGTTGGCGGTCAAAGCCGATGTGCGAGAAGAGTTGGATCGTCTGGCCGCGCATGTGGCTGCCGCCCGGGATTTGGTAAATAATGGCGGCGTCATCGGAAGAA
The DNA here is from genome assembly GCA_903924765.1 of uncultured Rhodospirillaceae bacterium. Classification (GTDB taxonomy): domain Bacteria; phylum Pseudomonadota; class Alphaproteobacteria; order Rhodospirillales; family Magnetospirillaceae; genus CAIYCT01. The sequence goes on from CAIYCT010000515.1 coordinate 1,946, forward strand.
AGCTTGATTTTCTCACTCAAGAGTTTAACCGTGAAGCCAACACCTTGTGCTCCAAGGCCCAGGATGTGGAACTGACCCGGTTGGGCCTGGATCTTAAAGTGGTGATCGACCAGCTGCGTGAACAAGTTCAGAATATTGAATAGCCCCTAATATCGAGTGAGCGATGACAGACAATCTTCCCGCTAATCTTCCCATCGTCGGCCGTCGCGGCCTGATGCTGGTTTTGTCCTCGCCGTCAGGCGCGGGAAAGACCACGATCGGACGATTGCTGCTGGATTTGGACAAGGATATCGCCCTATCGGTGTCTGCGACCACCAGACCGCCCCGTCCCGGCGAGGTTGACGGCAAAGACTATCATTTCATGAATGTGGATCGGTACAAGCAGATGATCTCGGCTGGCGAGTTCTTGGAGCACGCCAAGGTGTTCGACAATTACTACGGCACTTTGAAGGGGCCGGTGCAAGATGAGCTGGCCAAGGGCCGCGACATGCTGTTCGACATCGACTGGCAAGGCGCGCAGCAATTGGCGCAAAACGCCCGCAGCGATTTGGTGTCGGTGTTCATACTGCCGCCCACACTGGCAGAATTGCGCCGCCGCTTGCAAGATCGCGGTGCCGACAGCGCCGAGGTGGTGGCCAACCGCATGAGCAAGGCCGGGGCGGAAATGAGCCATTGGCGCGAATACGACTATATCGTCATCAATGAAAGCTTGCCGCGCTCGGTAAATGCCGTGCTCAGCATCTTGCAAGCCGAGCGCTTGAAGCGGGATCGTCAGCAGGGCATGGCCGATTTCGTCACCGAATTGCGGGGCGGGAGCGAATAAGGGATGACTTTGCCAACCCTGCCGCGGGTGGATTTGACCCCCAGACGCTGGGCGACCTTTGTTGCTCACGCCTACAAAGCCGCCTTTAAACAGCATCATCAAGAACTGATTCCGATCCTCTCGAAGCTGATCCCGCCCGAGGCCGTGGTGTTCGATGTCGGCGCCCATGCGGGTCAGTTTGCTAAATTGTTCGCGCGCCTCGCCTATGAGGGCACGGTCTATTCGTTCGAACCCGGTCGATACGCCCGTTTGATCCTGATGTTCGCGGTGGCGGTCAACCGCATCGCCAATGTGCGAGTGTTTCCCTTTGGGCTGAGCGATGCCCCTGCTCATTTGGAATTGCACGTCCCCATCAAGAAATCGGGCAGTTTTGGTTTCGGCCTTAGCCATTTGGGCGGTTCCAGCCATGAAGAGGCCGGGCGTAGCCGCGTCGATGAAGTGGTGGAGTTGGTCACCATGGACGGGTTCTGCGCCTGCTTTCCCATCAAGCGCCTGGACCTGATCAAGGCTGATATCGAAGGCTGGGAACTGCGCATGCTGATGGGCGGGGCCGATACTCTGGCTAAGTTTCGTCCCGTCTTGTGGATCGAACTGGTCGACCCCCATCTGAATCGCGCGGGCGACAGCTTGCAAAAAGTCTGGGACTTCCTGACCGCGCTGGATTATCGCGCTTATCAAGGCGGCAATGACGGCAGCCTGATCGAACTGCCCGCGCCCTGCGAAGGCGACATCTTGTGGATACCAGCGGAAAAGCGGGTTTAGTTTATCCCCTTGGGCTTCGGCCCGCCGGTGGCCCAATCCAGCAATTGCGCCAAATGCACCACCGGTTGGGCGGCGGCGGGGCGGATGTGGTTCATGCAGCCCATATTGGACGAGGCGATCACGGCAGCGCCGGTGGCCTTTAAAACCTCGGCTTTGTTGCGGCCCAATTGGTCGGATACCTCAGGTTGGAGCAGGGCGTAGGTTCCGGCGGCACCGCAACACAGATGGGAATCGGCGGGCAGGCTGACCGAAAATCCGGCGGCTTCCAGCAAGGCTTTGGGTTGGGCGGTGATCTTTTGTCCATGTTGCAGTGAGCAGGGCAAATGCAGCGCGACGTTCAAGCCTTTGACATGAGGGGACGAGGCGATGCCCAATTGGGCGACGATTTCCGACAGGTCGCGGCTAAGGCCGGCATAATATTTGGCGGCTTCGGCGAAATGGGGGTCGTCCTGCATGACGAAGCCCCAATCCTTGATGTGGAAACCGCAGCCCGAGGCATTGATCACCACCGCGTCCACATCATGGGGCTGCCAAGATTTGATCATCGCTCGAATGGAGTCTTGCGCGTCATGATGGTGACCCAGATGCTCGGCCAAGGCTCCGCAGCAGCCAGCATGAGCGGGAACTACGACCTCGACGCCAAGCCGGGTCAGCAACCGAACGGTGGCGTGATTAATCTCGGCATCCAGGCTTTGTTGGGCGCAGCCGGTCAGCATCAGTGCGCGCATACGTCGGGTTTTTTGGGCCGGATAGGTGCCAGCGGCCAAGGGTTTGGTCTTGTTAGCCCGTTCGGTCATGTCCACCATTCTGGCCAGCATAGAGGGCAAGAACTTGACAAAAGAACGCGCCAAAGCGGACAGTATCAGGCTCAGACGGAAACGTCTGGGATGGGGTAGGATTTCGGTCAGCACACGGCGCAGCGCGCGGTCCTTTAATGGTCGGTCGATCTTGCGCCTGGCAATGTCGGACAAATGCAGATAATCGACACCCGCCGGGCAGGTGGTGGTGCAAGCCAGGCAGGTCAAGCAGCGGTCCAGATAGTTTTGTTCTTCCGCCGATGGTTGTCTTTCTTCGGTCAGGAACGCGCGCATGATCCAAATGCGACCGCGCGGGCCATCGCCTTCGTCTTGGCTTAATTGATAGGTGGGGCAAGTCGCGTTGCAAAAGCCGCAATGGACACATTGCTGAAGTAAAGATTCAGCGACTTTCAACTCGGGGTCCAGCAATTGCTGAAGACTGAAATTGGTTTCCATCTATCGTCCCCGGACCATGCGGCTGGGTTCCAAAATCCCCAACGGGTCGAATGCCATTTTTACCGTTTCGGACAATTTACCCAAGGCGGGCGGTTCAGGGTGGAACGGAGCGATGGCGGTGCGCAGGTCGGGCGCGGCCCGGAACAAAGTGGCGGAACCTTGGACGTTGGATGCCGCCGTCCGCACCCACGACTCACCCGGATCGTCGCCGTCGCATTCCAGCCACACCAAAGCCCCCGCCCGGTCATAGAGGGTGCGGCAAGACAGGTTCTGGGCGATGGTGGACACCATCATGGCGGCGCGTGACGGCGGCACCGCCAGCCGCCATAACGGTCGATTGCTGCCCACAAAGCAGCGGACGTCGCGAATGGAGCGCCATAGCTCCCGAGATTGCTCGCCTTCCAGCATGGACTGTGCGGCGTCGGTGGTGATTTCGCGGATCAAAGCTTGGGCGCGGTCAGAAACCGAAGCGACAGGCCCCTCAAGGCGCAAATAGACAGCGGCGGTGGGAAAGGGGGCGTAGGCCGCGCCCGAGACTTCCATGGGGCTGGAAATGCCATCTCGCAGGATCGCCGTGGCAGCTTGCGAGTCGAGGCCTTGGTAAACCACTGTAATCTCGGTTTCAGGAACCGGTCCCACCCGCAAGGTCAGCTGGGTCATGGCCGCCAAGGTGCCCATGGAGCCGGTCAACAGCTTGGGCAAATCGAACCCGGTGACGTTCTTGACCACCTTGCCGCCGCACGAGAAAGCAATCCCCAATCCGGACACGCTTCGAACCGCCAGCACATGGTCGCGCGCCACCCCGGCCTTCATGCGCCGCGGGCCGGAAACGGCGGCGGCGATGATGCCTCCAATGGTGGCTCCGCCCGCTTCTTCGCCCAGGACCGGCCCCCAATCGGCAGGTTCGAACACCAGATGCTGCCCGCGACTCATCAATTCCAGGTTCAGCGCCGCCAAGGGGGTGCCCGCCTTGACGGTAACCATCAATTCCGCAGGTTGGTAATCGACAATCCCCGATAGGCCCGACAAATCCAGCGTTTGCGCTCCTGAACTCGGGCGACCGTAATTTTTCTTGGTGCCGTGGCCGACGATGGTTAAAGCGGTCTTCTGCGCCTTGGCGGTTTGGACGGCGTCGAAAACCTGGTTCTCGGAGTCGGGCGTCCACATGGTCAGAATCTCGGCAAGTGGGGAAAGGCCAAGCCGGTCCCGTCCACAGGCATCCAGCCTGCATCGGCGCAGCGGGTCAAGGTGGGATAGACCTTGCCGGGGTTAAGCATGGCCTGAGGATCGAAGGCGCATTTCAGCGCATGGTGATGGCGCAGGTCGTCGTCGCTGAACATATGGGTCATCAGCGCTTTCTTTTCGATGCCGATGCCGTGTTCGCCTGACAGCACGCCGCCAACATCCACGCACAGTTTCAAGATGGCGTGGCCCAGGCCTTCGGCTTTGGCGCTGTCTCCGGGAATGCCGGAATCGAATAAAATCAGCGGGTGCAGATTGCCGTCGCCCGCATGGAAGACGTTGGCGACGCGCAGGCCGAATTCCGCCGCCAGCTCGGCGGTGCGGTCCAGCACCTCCGGCAAACGAAAGCGCGGAATGGTGCCGTCCACGCACAGATAATCGCGGGAGATGCGGCCCACGGCGGGAAAGGCCGAGCGACGACCCAGCCAGATCAGGCGTCGCTCTTCTTCCGAATGAGCGATGGTGGTGGAGGTCGCCCCGGCGGCGTCCACATGGCTGCGGACAGCTGCCAATTCGGCGTCCACTTCGGCGGCGGGACCGTCCAACTCGACAATCAGCAAGGCTTGCGCGTCCAACGGATAGCCAGGCTGGCAATAGGCTTCCACGGCCAAGATGGTGGGGTTGTCCATCATTTCCAGGGCGGCGGGAATAATGCCGTTGGCGATGATGGCGGCCACCGCGTTACCGGCTTTGTGGGTCGAGGCGAACCCCGCCATCAGAGTACGCACTGCCTGGGGCTTGCGCAGCAGACGGACGGTGGCCTCGGTGACCACGCCCAGCAGACCTTCGGACCCGATCACTGCCCCCAGCAGATCATAGCCGTCGCTGTCTCCGGCCTTGCCGCCAAGGCGGATGATCTCGCCATCGGGCAAAACCATTTCCAGTCCCAGCACGTTGTTGGTGGTGACGCCGTATTTAAGGCAATGGATGCCCCCCGCATTCTCAGCCACGTTGCCGCCGATGGTGCAGGCGATTTGGCTGGACGGGTCGGGGGCATAATAGAAACCCAATTGATCCACAGCCTTGGAGATGGACAGATTGGTGACGCCCGGTTGGACCACGGCGCAGCGATTGTCCAAATCGATTTCCAAGATGCGGTTGAAGCGGGCCAAGCTGAGAACGATGCCGTCGGTCACCGGCAGAGCGCCGCCCGATAGGCCGGTGCCGGCGCCGCGCGGCACCACCGGAATTTTGTTAGCGTGGCTCCAAGCCAAGATTTGTGAAACCTGCACGGTGGTGCGGGGCAGCGCCACCGCCAGCGGGCGGGCGCGGGCCAGCACGAACGCGTCCGATTCCCAAACGCCCAGCGCCTCTTCTTTCCAGATCACCGCTCCTGGTTCCGGACAGATTTGGGCGAGGCCCGCAATGATGTGATCCAAGGACTCAGCCATGCGCAACAGTACGGACTTGGGAGCTGTTATGCAATTGTCATCAAACAAGAAAAGCCGCGCACCGGGCGCGGCTTTCAAAACCAAGCGTTGCCGCCGATCTTAGCCTTGACGGGCCTTGAAACGGGGGTTGGTCTTGTTGATAACATACACCCGGCCTTTGCGGCGCACGATGCGGCAGTTTTTGTCGCGCAGCTTGGCCGACTTAAGAGAATTGCGTATCTTCATGATCCCTATTCCATCCGGGGCAATAAATCTAGAGGCGCGGACCATAAGGGATGGCGGCCCGCCTTGTCAACTACTGGTGTGAGGTTTATGTCGAATCCTTCGTACGAAATAATTCAAGGCTTGAGCCCGACACGCGTTTTGTTGGTTTGCGACCATGCTTCGGCTTTCATTCCGCCCGAATTGGGAAATCTGGGATTGGAGGCTTGCCATTTATCCTCGCACATCGCCTGGGACATCGGAGCTGCGTCGGTGACTCGTCATTTGGCCACGCGGTTGGGCGCGCGGGCCGTCTTGGCTGCGGCATCGCGGCTGGTGGTGGATTGCAACCGAGCCCCTCACAGTATGGGATGGATGCCCGCCGAAAGCTGTGGCATCGCCGTGCCGGGTAATCAGGCACTGACCTCGGACGCCATGGACGCGCGCGCGGGACTGGTACGCCCCCTATCATCAAGCGGTGTCAGAGGCGGCACAGAGTTTAGACCGTCCTTGCGTCTTGGCGATCCACAGCTTTACGCCGGTCATGGCGCAACAGCCCAGGCCCTGGCATGTGGGTGTGTTGTGGAACCGAGATGGCAGGTTGGCAATGCCGCTCATGGAAAATCTAAGCAAGATGGAGGGCGTCCAGGTGGGAGATAATTTGCCCTATTCAGGCCGTACCCTTAATTACACCCTGGATGTTCACGCCGATGCCTTGGGGCGGCCCCATGTTTCCATCGAGCTGCGTCAGGATTTGGTGGCCGACGAGTCTGGCGCTTTGCGTTGGGCCGATCTGGTGTTTGACGCGGTGACGCCAATTTTAACCCAAATGGGACTTTAAACTGGGCGCGGAATGGCCTAGGTTTCGCCCCCACGGGATTTTCATTTGGGGAACATTATGAGCGACGAGCAAAGCTCCAATCAAATCGGCGGCATCGCAGCCGACGCGCTGCGCCAAACCATCGACCGCATCGAGCGGTTGGAAGAGGAAAAGAAGGCGTTGTCCGCCGACATCAAGGACGTCTACGCCCAGGCCAAAAGCCAAGGCTTCGACCCCAAGATCATCCGCCAGATCGTCCGCCTGCGCAAAGTCGAGCGCACCGAGCGGGAAGAGGCGGAACAATTGCTGGAACTGTACATGGCCGCCATCGGCATGGCGTAACCACCGGATCTTGTAAAAGGCGACACTTGGATATTCATTATGAAAAATGTCTATCTGACGAGGGTGTCATGCAAGTGGCGAAGTGGGGGAACAGTTTGGCCGTCCGATTGCCGCGTCTTGTGGTGGATGCGCTGGAATTGCAAGTAGGCGACGAGATCGAAATCATCGTCGCCAACAGCCGGACCTTCGCCGTAGCGCGAAAGCCCTCTCGGAATCAGATTCTAGACCGTCTTCGCGCCTATAGCGGGCGTTTGCCCGAAGGGTTCAGATACGATCGCGCCGACGCCAATGCCCGATGAGTGTTTTTTTAGACAGCAACGTCCTTCTTTATGTGGCGTCTCGGGATGTGAATAAGGCCGAAACTGCCCTTGCCTTGATCGGCGCGGGTGGCTGCATCAGCCTCCAGGTGCTCAATGACGTCGCTAATGTCGCGTACCGTAAGATGGGGATGACATGGCGGGAAATCGACGAGTTTTTATCCTTGTTTAAAGCTGTGTTGACGGTTCATCCGCTTAGCGTGACGACCCACGAGACGGGACTTGCCGTGGCCGAAAGATACGGAGTGTCTCTATACGACGCGATGACCGTCGCGTCCGCCATGGAGTTCGGCTGCGAAACGTTGTGGTCCGAAGACATGCATGATGGTTTGCAAATCATGGGCGGACCGGTTATCCGCAACCCGTTTCGCTAAGAATCTTTACGCCGTTATCTTCAGGCAGGGCGTCCAGCAATTGGGCGATGGTTTTGCAGAACACGGGATGGATTTCGCTCGCCCCCACATCGGCCAAGGGGGCCAAGGCAAAGCGCCGTTCGGTCAAACGGGGGTGGGGAACCTCTAAGATCGGGTCGATAAAGTGCATGCCATCATACAGCAGGATGTCGATGTCGATCAGTCTGGGACCCCAGCGCACGCCATCGACACGGCCCAGCTCTTTTTCCAAGGTCTTGAGCGCGGTCAATAATGGAATTGGCGCCAGCGCGGTTTCTGCCTTAAGCGCCATGTTCAGAAAAGAGGGCTGCTCTAGCAGGCCGACCGGCGCGGTTTCGTAAATTCTTGAGCGGTCGATGATGCGGCAGAAATCCGCAAGCGCATCTTGGGCTGACCGCAGATTGGCCATTCGGTCCCCTAAATTGGTCCCCAGGCCCAGATAGATAAACGCCATGACGAGCTTTGTCCTCGTTGCAAAGGAGCAAGTTTATATCAAGCGCGCGCTGCCGTCGATGCCTGACGCCATGGCGAAGCGGACGGCTTGGGCGCGATTGCTGGCGCCGATTTTACGATAGACGTTGCGCAGGTGAACTTTGACAGTGATTTCCTTCAAGCCCAAATTGGCTGCGATATCTTTGTTGGTTAGGCCTCTGACGGTCAAGGACAGCACTTCGCGCTCACGGCTGGTCAATCTTTTCAGCTGTTCGCTGTTTTCTTTCGGCACCATATGGTGCGTCATGAAGCTGATCTCGTAAGCGCCTTCCAGAAAGCTGCTGCTGGGCAAATATTTCTCACCGCTTAAGATCAAGTTCAAGGCGCTGACCATGGTTGGACCGGACACTGTTTTGGGAATGAAACCGGACGCGCCGTGCCGCATGGCGGTTATTACGTGGTCGCGGCTGGCATATCCGGATAGAATAACCACCGGAACAGTGGGGCAGGCCGCCAGCATGGAATCCAGCCCAGAAAAAAAATTCATGCCCGGCATGACCAAATCCAATAATACTAAACCCAGATCAGTGGCTGTAGACGCGTGCTTCAGTGCCTCGTCAAGGGTGGAGGCCTCAAGAATTTGAACGGAACTGTCGAGTGTGAGTAAAAATGGCGCAATGCCGTCGCGAATAAGTTTATGATCATCGGCTATAATAATTTGCATAACTCAAATCCCAAGATACTTGGCAATAGTATGTCATCTTTAGGTATGAACACCAGATGTTTGTGTGATTAGGTGGGGTGAAAAAAATGTGGGTTTACGAGTCGTATTGGAGTGCTGCATGACTATGAACTTGTATTCACTGTGCGTTTTGACGGCCCTGCTTGGCCTGCAAGTGAACCCCGTGAAGGCTGGAGGCGTCGAGAAGGCGTTAGACCTTTTAGATGCGCCTGTGGCGTACTCGGCATCCTACCAAGCCTCGGACGGCAAGGGCGTTTATACCGGCAAGGTTTGGCATCAACCTGGCAAAGAGCGCAGGGATTTCGACACCAAAGGGGGCGGGCAATCCTTGGTGCTGCGCAAAGATCAAGATTCCGTTTTTCTGATGCAGCCCTCGGGCAAATGGTATGTGGCGGTCGGATTTCATGCCGCCATCGCCTTGGCGGGCGGCTTTGACGCCATGAGCGTGACCAAACTAGCGCTGGGCAACGAAAGCCTGAACGGGATGAAAACCAATCGCTCGCATCTGGTCGCAAAGACGCTCGATGGACGGGAATTTATCGGCGATCTGTGGGCGCTGCCGTCAGGGGTGCCGGTGAAAGTGGAAGGGGTTGAAAGCGAACCCAATGGCAAGCAGACCCGGGTGTCCTTGGTCCAAACCAACATCATGGTTGGCCATGTGGGCAACGATCATTTCGATCCGCCCCAGGGCTATATGGGCATTAATTTGAAAAGCATCCCGCCCGAGAAGCTGGTGCAAGCAATACAGGGCATCATGCCGTTGTTGGGTGGTAAGAAGTAATTTTTACCAGTGTCTGAGGCGGCCGCTATCCACATGGACGAAGTCGGAAGCGGGATACATACCGACACCGCCGCCTTTGAGTGACATGGCCGCATGGCCTACATGACTGACCGAGCGACCGGGCAGGCGAATGTCCACCGCTTTGCCCTGCATGTGCAGACTGTGGAACGCCACGCCGTCACTGTTGGCCGCCAGCCAAGCGTTGGAGGACGGCGAACGGTACCCCGAAATGATATGGATCTGGCCTTTGCTTTCGCATTTGTGGTTGACGGCGGCGATCAAATCCAACACTTGCGGGTCGATGGGGTGAGTGTCGCCGCTGCGATGGTCGCGCAGGAAGTGATTGATGCGGGACAGGGCCTCGGCGCGATAACGGCCATGCGACCAATACACTTCGCTCAGGTGTTCACCCGTGTGCGTGTTGTAAAGGTTTAGGCTACGATCAAGGAGCGGCCGAAGCGCCATTTCCAAGGGCGCCGCCTGGGCCATTGCCGGTAAGGCAAGGGCGGCAACGCTAGCGGAACCAAGGGTTAGAAATTTACGACGAGACAAATCCGGCGCTAGGACGGTGGCGGTTACGTTTGTCAATTGCCTTCCCCCTGACATGACGTTCGTTTGTGTTAACACCAGGAAAGGCAGTGGTGTCAATTAAAATTGTTAAACTGATGCAATTTTATCACAAATTTTCTGCGCTACCATCCTTTGGGGGGGTCTGCGCAATCTGCCCTAAAGCTTGATCCAGTCGCTGATCGTTGCCATAGGAATCGTCCCTGAAAAACACGGTCCCGAAGGTGTCGGCCCAGGCGGTTTGATACATCAGATAGACCGGCAAGGAATGTTTCATAATAAGCGTCTTGGTTTTGCCTTCTGCGATCATCGGCGGCAATTTGTCGTGCCAATCCGAACCCAGCACATGGTCGGCCAGATCCAGGGGGGATTCCAAGCGGATGCAGCCGTGGCTGAGCAAGCGGTACGAGCGCTTGAAGAACTTCCGCTGCGGCGTGTCGTGCATATAAATGGCATCTTGGTTTTGCAGATTGAACTTCAATTGTCCCAGGGCGTTGTCGGGGCCCGGCACTTGGCGCAAAACGAAAGGAAAGCTTTTGCCCATGGCGTTCCAATTGATGCCTTGGCCTTCCGCTTCCGGACTGTCCTGGGGGAAAGCATCCAGAATATGAATGTTGTTGTGGGCCAAGTAATTGGGATCGCGTTTCAGCTTGGGCAGGATTTCCTTGCGGGCGATAGAGGCTGGCACGGTCCAGGTGGGATTGAGGGTCAGGGCTGACATCCGCGTCACCATGGTCGGAGTCTGGTGTTTGACGTCGCCGGTGACAACGCGCATTTCCAGAACCTGCAGCTTGTTTTCAAACAAGGCCAGAGTCTGTGACGCGATGTTTACTTCAATGCGATTGGCTTCCCGCTGGCGGGGCAGTTGCCGCAGCCGCTCCAACGCCAATTCGATTTGGCGGATGCGGTATTCCACCGGCACGTTCAGCGCGGCGAAAGTGCGCTTGCCCATGGCGCCATCCGACTCCAACCCGTGACGGGTTTGAAACTGCATCAGCGCCAAGGACACATCTTGGTCCAGTTGCTCGCCTTCGGTTTTTTCCGAGTCCAATTCGCCGGTGACAATCAAGCGCTTGCGCAAAAGAGGCAGGCGCTCGTCGCTGTCGCCGGGTTTCAGGTTTGGGCCTTCGGGGATGCGCGGCCAGCAGCCTTTGGCGGCTAAGGCGCGATAGTTTTTTAATCCCGTCACCAGCGCCTGATAATCGGGGCCCTGCGGCGTGAGACGAAGAAGGGCGTCTCGAGGGTCGGTTCCCTGGGCGATGGTTTTCAACAGCCCTATTTCGTCAAAGCGAGGCCGGGTCCCTTCGCCGATGCCGCCGACGATGCGATAAGGGGCAATGCGTCCGCTGGCTAAATCGCGGCCCAAGCGGGTAAGCGAGACGGTCAGCCCCACTTCCTGCCCCGCGTCAGATGAATCACTGGCGATGCTGTAGCTCACCGGATCGAGTCCGTGATCTTGGGCCGTTTGTTTCAGCGTTGCCTCAACTTCGCTAATGGATTGGGGCGTCCACAGGGGGTGGAATGCGCGCGGCGCGTAAAAGCTTCGCAGCGGCTTGGCGGCGGGCACGGCGGTCTGAGTCAAAAGCTTTTCGATTTCCGCCGGTTGGGCATCGGCGAAAGCTTTATGGCAAAGCGCATCCTGGGCTAGGACCAGGGCCAGGGCAAACAAGAACGAACGAGACAAAATCACCAGCTCACCCAATCACTACAATTACATTTATAAATAGGGGATGTCGTCGTGACGGAGTCAATCACCCGCGCCTCTGGCGGGTGAACCAGTCTCAGACTGTTGCTTGAGAAACACAGCAGACGCTAATGTTAAGGCGCTAGCCTTGGAGCCAGGGCAGCCCCGACGCCTTCCAGCCAGATGTGGCGCCGCGATGACGGGACTGGTCCACCGGGCCTTCGAACCCGTCTTCGACGTTGAAACAGTGCGTATAGCCCAATTGCGCAAGATGTTCGCCCGCCGCCAAGGACCGGACTCCCGAGCGGCACAGCAGATAGAGTGGGGTGTCTGGCTTGATGCCTTGCGCGGCCAGTTGTTGGGCGAAGGCCTCATTGCGAGCGTTGCTGGGATAAACTTGCCAGGATAGCAAAAGGACTTGCTTGCCGACGGTGGTCAAATCGGGAACGCCCACATAGGTCCATTCCGGTTGGGTTCTGACGTCGATCAGCTTGGCATCGGGATTGGCTTTCAGCTGTTCCCAGGCTTGAGCGGGGCTGACGTTGGCGACGGGGGTGGACATGGTTAAACTCCTATTTAACACTAGAACATCTGTTTATAACGTTTCATTTTACACTAAAAATGTGTTGACTTGGTAAGGGAAAAATCGTACCACCCAGGAACGATGGCGAATAGATAACCGTATATCTAAGATGCCGCTGCTTTCACAGAACAAAGGTATGACGTATGAACGCTGCCGCTATCCCCGGCTTCGAAGCTCGCAGGGAGCCCTTGGTGTCTCAAGGCGATTTGGCTGACTATCGTAATGGGCTGGCCAGTCGCCAAGCCGGTGATTGGGATGACGAACGGTGGACGGCGTATCGGGTGCGGTTTGGCGTTTACGGCCAACGGCAAAATGGCGTTCAGATGGTCCGCGTCAAGGTGCCGGGCGGCGTGGTGCCGACCCCGTGGCTGAAGACCTTGGCAGAGGTTAACCGCGAATTCTGCGATGCCGAGGCTCATATCACCACCCGTCAGGATTTCCAGATTTACGGCATCCCGTTGGCGCGCACCGGCGATTTGCTGGAAAAGCTGTATGCGGGCGGCCTGCCCACCCGCGAGGCTTGCGGCAACACCTTGCGCAACATGACATCGTGCGCCTTATCGGGATCGTGCCCCAAGGAACGGGTCAATGCGGCCCTGGTGGCCAACCAATTGGCCACGGCTTGGTTGCGCCATCCGCTGGTTCAGCATATGCCGCGCAAGATGAAATATTCAGTGTCGGGCTGCGACACCGATTGCGCCTTTGCGCCCATCCACGATATCGGCTTCATCGCGGTGGAAAAGAATGGCCAACCGGGATTCCTGGTTTTGGCTGGCGGCGGTTTGGGAGCACAGCCCCGAGTCGCTGTGCAGGTTGAGGAATTCGTCGTCGAGGACGATCTGTCGGTGGTCGTCGAGGCTTTGGTCCGGCTGCATCAACGTTATTCCGACCGTGTCAACCGCAATGCCGCCCGCTTGAAGTTCTTGGTCAAGCGCTTTGGCGAGCAGAAGTTCGTGGCTTTGTACCGCGAGGAAGTCACCCGATTGAAGGGTTTGCCGCAACGCCCGTGGGACAAGCTGGCATGGCGTCAACCGCAAGAGGTCCATGTGGACCGCAATCCTCTGGGCGTGCTCAAGGCCCATGACGGAACGCTGTCGGTGGCGGCTTACATCCCGTTGGGACTGATCACCTCGGACCAACTGGACCGTCTGTACGAACTGGCTGTGTCGGCGGGCGTTGACGAACTGCGCACCACCCAGCATCAGAATTTGGTGTTCCTGGGCGTGACTGCGGACAAGGTCGATGCCTTGAAGGCCGGATTGAATGCGTTGGGTTTCGACGTTCCCAATGCGGGAGACGTGGTGCCTCATGTGGTGTCGTGCCCGGGCACTACCACGTGCCGCATCGGCATCACCTCGTCGCAAGGGCTGGCGCGGGTGGTCGAGGCTCAGGGCAAGAGCGATCCGTTGTCGGCCCAATTTTCGGTGCATATTTCCGGCTGCCCCAATTCCTGCGGCTTGCATCATGTGGCCGATATCGGTCTGCACGGCATGTCCAAGAAGATGGGCGGCAAGATGGCCCCTTATTATCAACTGCATTTTGGCGGAGACGCTCGCACCGGCGAAGTGGGAGTCAACGGTCCCTTGGTTCCTGCCCGCCAAGCGGACGAGGCCATCGGCTTGTTGCGCCAAGCGTTGGTGTCCGGTCGTGTGCAAGGCGAGACCGTGCGCGGTTGGGCCGAGCGGTTGGGCAAGTCGGGCCTGGAAGCCATTTTGGCGCCGCTGTCGGCCAAAGCCGAGGATGGTTTATTCGTGGATTGGGGCGAAGATCATGAATTCACCGGTCCCAACACCGGGGCCAAAAGCGAATGCGCCGCAACCTTCGCCACCGAGGATCTGCTGACCGATTTGGCCGACGATGCCTTGATCTCTGCGGACCGTCACATCGCCGTCGGGCGCGAGGCCGAAGCGGTGGAATGGGCCAAGAAAGCAGCCGGTCTGTCGTCCCGTCTGTTGTTGCTGAAGCGCGGCGTGCCCACCACCGATGATCTGGAGTCTGTGGCGGCTGTGGATTTGCTGGTCGCCTCGGTCCCCGATCTTTCGGTGGTGATTGCTGCGGCGAGCGCGTTCCGCTCGGCGGTTGAAGCGCCCGTCGCCGCCTTGCGAGAAACGGTGGCCGTGTTGTTGGATACGGTCCGGGCCGTCTTGGACGCTCCGGCTCAGCCGGTCGAAGCTGGTGTTGTCGATCTGGCCTCTATCCTAGGGGCGGCGGAATGAGCAAAACCGAAGTCGGGCTGACCGCCCGGCAGATGGAAACTTACCAAAGCTTGGACGGCGAAGCTTTGATCGCCGCCCTGGTGGAGAATTTCCCCGGTCGGGCAGCGGTAATTTCCTCGTTTGGGGCCGAGTCGGCGGTGTTGCTGGATTTGGTCGCCAAGGTAGATCCGTCGCTGCCGGTGATCTTTTTGGACACCGATGAGTTGTTCGACGAAACTCAGGCTTATCGTCAAACCCTTGTGGATCATTTGGGCCTGACCAATCTGATCGTCATCAAGCCCGACCCGGTCGATTTGGCCGAGGCGCAGGATCTGTGGCAGACCAATCCCGACCGATGCTGTTTTCTACGCAAGGTATTGCCGCTGGAGCGAGCGGTGGCGGGATATACGGTACTGATCGACGGACGTAAGCGCGCCCATGGCTCGGACCGGGCCCAGTTGCAGGCGCTGGAAATCGCCGAGGATAAGATCAAGGTCAGTCCGCTGTGGTCGTGGTCCGAAGAACAAATCTCTCAAGCGTTCAAACTACGAAATTTGCCCGAACATCCCTTGACCGCGCAAGGGTATCGGTCTATCGGGTGCTGGCCCTGTACCAGACCGACCAAGCCGGGGGAGAACTCGCGCGCCGGACGCTGGGCGGGCAGCGCCAAAACCGAATGCGGCATTCATGTGGAGCCGAAAGCAAAAGTGATGAATCATCTCGACGTGCTCGAAAATCAAAGCATCTACATCTTCCGCGAGGCGTTCAATCGCCTGGACAAGATCGCCATGCTGTGGTCCATCGGCAAAGATTCCAACGTCATGCTGTGGCTGGCGCGGAAGGCGTTCTTTGGCCATGTGCCGTTCCCGGTGGTGCATGTGGACACCACCTACAAGATCCCCGAAATGATCGCCTTCCGCGACCGTTTCGCCAAGGAATGGAATCTGCCATTGATCATCGGCAAGAACCAAGCCGCTTTGGATGCGGGCATGGGGCCGGAACAAGGCCGGGTCAATTGCTGCTCGGCGCTCAAGACCGAAGGGCTGAAACAGATCATCGCCCAGCATGGCTTCACCGGGATTTTCGCGGGCATCCGCCGCGACGAGGAAGGAACTCGCGCCAAGGAACGGGTGTTCAGCCCGCGCAACGAACAGGCCGAATGGGACGTGCGCGACCAGCCCCCGGAATTCTGGGACCAGTTCAAAACCGATTTCGCTCCGGGCACCTCGTTGCGTATCCACCCCTTGCTGGCATGGACTGAGCTTGACGTGTGGCGGTATATCCAGCGCGAGGGCATTCCCCTGGTGAATCTGTATTTCGCCAAAAATGGACGCCGCTATCGCTCGCTGGGATGCGCGCCGTGTACCGGCTCGATTGAAAGCAATGCCTCGACGGTAGAGGAAATCATCGCCGAGTTGGAAACCACCAAGGTCTCGGAACGGTCTGGGCGCGCCCAGGACAAGGAATCAGAAGACGCCTTCGAGCGTCTGCGCAGCGGCGGATATATGTAAGACATTTGCCGCTATTTTGAGTTTTCAATAGCCGCCATTGAGGCGGCGGCCAAGGGCGCGGAAGCGCCCGCCCGGCGAGGGCAGGTATAAGAGGTAAAGATGAGTGAAGTCGTTCCCTTTCGCATCGTCGTCGTCGGCCATGTCGACCACGGCAAATCCACCTTGGTGGGCCGTATCCTGCACGAGACCGGGGCGCTGCCCGAAGGCAAGCTGGAATATCTAAAAGAGGTTTGCGTCAAGCGCGGCATGCCGTTCGAATGGGCCTTCTTGATGGACGCCCTTCAGGCCGAGCGCGACCAGGGCATTACCATCGATACCACCCAGATCCATTTTCGCACCCCGGCCCGGCCCTATCTGATCATCGACGCCCCCGGCCACAAAGAGTTCTTGAAGAACATGATCACCGGCGCGGCTTCGGCGGAAGCGGCGGTTCTGGTCATCGATGCCGATGAGGGCATCCAAGAGCAATCGCGCCGTCATGGCTATCTGCTGCATCTGTTGGGCTTGCGCCAGATCGCGGTGGCCGTCAACAAGATGGATCTGGTCAAGTGGGACGAAGCCCGTTTTACTCAGGTCAAGCACGATATCGAATCCTATTTGGCCGAGATCGGCGTGGTTCCCACCCATGTGGTGCCCATTTCCGCCCGCAACGGCGACAATATTTCCAGCCGTTCGGAAAATTCCCCCTGGTATAAGGGGCCTATTCTTCTGGATGCTTTGGACGGATTTAAGCCGTTGCCGCAGGAGGTCGATCTGGCCCTGCGCTTCCCGGTGCAGGATGTCTATAAATTCGACTCACGGCGCATCGTCGCTGGTCGCATCGAATCTGGCCGCATCAAGGTGGGCGACCGTTTGGTCTTCTCGCCGTCCGGCAAGAACGCCCGCATCGCCACCATCGAAGCGTGGGCCGGGACCAATCAAACCCATCTGTCGGCGGGCGCGGGTCAATCGGTGGGCGTGACCTTGGACGAGCCCATTTTCGTTGAACGCGGCAATGTGGCCCATCAGCCCGATCTCGCCCCGACCATCGCCAACCGCGTGCATGCCCGCCTGTTCTGGCTGGGCAATGCGCCCTTGACCATCGGCGCCAAGTACAAGCTGAAACTGGCCACGGCGGAATATCAGGTCGAGGTCGCCTCCATCGACCGGGTTATCGACGTGGAGGATTTGAACAATCACACCGGTACCGAAGTGGGTAAAAACGCGGTGGCCGAGATCGTGCTGCGATCCCGTCAAGCCATGTGCTTCGATTCATTCATCGTCAATCCCCGACTGGGCCGCTTCGTGCTGGTGGACGGATTTGACATCGTCGGCGGCGGCGTCATCGCCGACAGTGAAGTTTCTGCCGCAGGAGACGAAACAGCGTCGTCCAACATTGTCGCGGTGGGCCATAAGGTGACGGCGGAAGCCCGTGCCGCCTCCAACGGCCACAAGGGTGGGGTGATTTGGCTGACCGGCCTGTCCGGCTCCGGCAAGTCTACCATCGCCATGGAATTGGAGCGCCGCTTGTTCTTAAAGGGCTTGCAGGTTACGGTTTTGGATGGCGACAATCTGCGCTACGGCCTGTGCTCGGACCTAGGGTTCAGCCCCGAGGACCGCACCGAGAACATCCGCCGCGCCGGGGAGGCCGCCCATCTGATCGCCAAGGCCGGCCTGCTGGTGGTTTGTGCCTTCATTTCGCCCTATCGTTCGGACCGCGACAAGGTCCGCGCCATCGATCCGGAGTTGTTCTACGAAATCCATGTGGCCACCCCCATTGAGGAATGCGAGGCCCGCGACCCCAAAGGCCTGTACAAAAAAGCCCGCGCCGGGGAAATTGCTGAGTTCACCGGCGTCACCGCGCCGTATGAGCCGCCGCTGACCCCTGAACTGGTTTTGTCCACTCACGGCAAACCGGTATCGCAATCGGTGGACGAGTTGGAAGCCTATGTGGACCGCGTGTTTGGTCTGGATCAGCAATCCGCCAATGCGGGATGATAGGGCCTTAAAACAGGCTTGCCATCTGCCCCCAAGATTTTCATGGGATGATTTCTGCCGCCAACCCCTGTATAGGGATTGGGTCAACGGATGAATGGATTTTAACAGATGAGCGTGCTTGTCACCGGCGTTGCCGGATTCATCGGCTATCATACTGCGCTAAAGCTGCTGGCGCGGGGGGATCGTGTGGTGGGCGTGGACAATCTCAACGCCTATTATGATCCCGCTTTGAAGCAAGCCAGACTGGGGCAACTGCTCGATCTGCCAGGGTTCACCTTCGTCAAGGCTGACATCGCTGACCGCGCCGCCATGGCTGCGGTAGCCGCCGATCATCCCGACATCGAGTCCTATATTCATCTGGCCGCTCAGGCTGGGGTGCGTCATTCACTGACCGCGCCGTTCGATTATTCCCAAGCCAATGTGACCGGCCATCTGACCATGCTCGAAATGGCCCGGGCCAACCCTAGGCTGCGGCATTTCGTCTATGCCAGTTCGTCCTCGGTTTACGGAGCCAACACGAAGCTGCCGTTCTCGGTCGAGGATCGGGTCGATCAGCCGGTCTCGTTGTACGCAGCCACCAAGCGGGCGGGGGAATTGATGAGCCATTCCTATGCCCATCTCTATCGCATGCCGACCACCGGTTTGCGGTTTTTCACCGTCTATGGCCCGTGGGGGCGGCCCGACATGGCCGCCTATCTGTTCTGCGCCGCCATCGTGGCGGGCAAGCCAATCTCGATCTTCAATAACGGCGACATGCGCCGCGATTTCACCTATATCGACGATATCGTGTCCGGTGTGGTGGGCGTGCTGGACAATCCTCCGCCTGTGGTGGATGGGGCGCCGCCCGCTCGCCTCTACAATATCGGCAATCACCGCTCGGAGCGGCTGATGGATTTCGTCGGCCATATCGAGGCCGCGCTGAGCCTTAAGGCCGAGTACAAGTTCGAGCCCATGCAGATGGGCGACGTCAAGGAAACCTATGCCGACATCTCGGCCATCGAGCGCGATGTGGGGTTCCATCCCACCACTCCCATTTCGGTCGGCATTCCCAAATTCGTCGACTGGTATCGTTCCTATCACGGTGTGTGAAACGCCGCTCTCTTCCGCTGAATTCGCGCGGTCGATGGCTGCCTTGGGGCCGTTTCCGATTTCCCCCCATATGGCTGTCGCCGTATCGGGCGGGTCGGACAGCATGGCGCTATGTTTGTTGCTGGCCGATTGGGTTCGGTCGCATGGTGGGCAATTGACCGCCTTGACCGTCGATCACGGCTTGCGACCCGAGTCCCGCGCAGAATCCCTTCAGGTCGGGATATGGCTGCGGGCGCGCGGTATCGACCATCACATCCTGTTTTGGACCGGTCCCAAGCCCGCATCGGCCATTCAGGCCACGGCGCGGCAGGCGCGCTATGAATTGATGGAGTCTTGGTGTCGTGACCGGGGTGTTAGCTTTTTGGCAGTGGGGCACCAATTGGAAGACCAAGCCGAAACCTTTTTGCTGCGATTGGGCAAAGGGTCGGGGTTGGATGGGCTGGCGGGCATGGCGGCCAAACGGCGAATGGGCGATGTGTGGTTGCTCCGCCCGCTGCTTGGCGTGTCGCGGGCGCGGCTGAAGACGACCTTGGCCGTGGGGGAACAGGATTTCATCCAAGACCCGTCCAACAACAATCCCACTTACGAACGAGTAAGGCTGCGCCAGTTGATGGCGGGGATGAACTTGTCCGCCGCCCTTATTGCCCAGACATCCGATACCTTGGCCCAGGCGCGAGGCAGCGCCGAGGCGTTGGTGGATCACGCTGACCGCTTGCTGGTTTCCCGCCACCCCTTTGGCTTTGCCCTCCTTGATGGGGACGGGCTGGCGGATGCGCCGACCGAAGTGGGGATTCGGCTGCTAGCCCGCGTGCTGCGTCAAATCGGCGGCAGGCCCTATCCGCCCAATGCCGACCGGGTTCTTCGTCTGATGACAGAGCGCCGTGGAACGCTGGCGGGATGCCGGGTCTCGGCGCGCGCCGATGGCCTTCTGCTGGTCAGTCGAGAGAATCGAGGCGTGGAAGCTTTGATTTCAGTTATTCCGGGCGGCAGCGTGATTTGGGACCGACGGTTCAGGATCACGGCCTTGGCGCAATGTCCTCCCGGCGCCCTAGTGGGGGCGTTGGGAGAATTGGGCTGGAAACAGGTGGAGAAAGCCTTGGGCATGCGCCTTCCACCCAGCATTCGCGCCACTCTTCCGGCCATTTGGATTGATGGCAAGGTTGTTACGATTCCGCGCTTTGGCGATAAATCCGGCGACAAAGCTTGCATATTCACGGAATGCGACTATTTTTCATTACAGGCCTTGAGTTATAGAGAGGCTGATTTGCACGAGGGTAGGAACACACTTTGAATTTTAGCAAGAATCTGGCGCTGTGGGTGATCATCGCGCTGTTGCTTGTCATGCTGTTTAATCTGTTCCAAACGGCCGCGCCTCAGCACGGGCCGGGACAGACGGCGTTTTCCGAATTCCTGACCGAGGTCGAACGCGGCCATGTGGCCGACGTGGACATTCAGGGCTATGTGGTCAACGGCCACATGACCGATTCTCGTGCTTTCAGCACCTATCTTCCGCCCGAAGCCAACATTATTTCCAAGCTGCGTGATGCGGGTGTCCGCATCACCGCCCATCCCCCCGCCGAAGATACGCCCACCATTTGGAGCGTGCTGGTGTCGTGGTTCCCCATGCTGCTGCTGATCGGCGTGTGGGTGTTCTTCATGCGCCAGATGCAATCTGGCGGTGGCAAGGCCATGGGCTTCGGCAAGAGCCGGGCGCGCATGCTGACCGAAAAGTCGGGCCGAGTGACCTTCGAGGACGTGGCGGGCATCAACGAGGCCAAGGCCGAGCTTGAAGAAATCGTCGAATTCCTGAAAGACCCGCAGAAATTCCAGCGCCTGGGCGGCAAGATCCCCAAGGGCGTGCTGCTGGTCGGTCCTCCCGGCACCGGCAAGACCTTGTTGGCGCGCGCCATCGCGGGCGAAGCCAATGTGCCGTTCTTTACCATTTCGGGTTCGGACTTTGTCGAGATGTTCGTCGGCGTCGGCGCATCCCGCGTCCGCGACATGTTTGAACAAGGCAAGAAAAACGCCCCTTGCATCATCTTCATCGACGAAATCGATGCGGTCGGTCGTCATCGCGGTGCCGGTCTTGGCGGCGGCAATGATGAACGCGAGCAGACCTTGAACCAATTGTTGGTCGAGATGGATGGTTTCGAATCCAACGAGGGCGTCATTCTGATCGCCGCCACCAACCGTCCCGACGTGTTGGACCCGGCCTTGCTGCGCCCCGGTCGTTTCGATCGTCAGGTGGTGGTGCCCAATCCAGATATTCTGGGCCGCGAGAAAATCTTGAAGGTTCACATGCGCAAGGTGCCGTTGTCTCCCGACGTGGATGCGCGGACCATCGCGCGCGGCACGCCCGGTTTCTCGGGCGCCGATCTGGCTAATTTGGTCAATGAAGCCGCGTTGCTGGCCGCTCGCTCGGGTAAGCGCGTGGTGACCATGTCCGATCTGGAATCCGCCAAGGACAAGGTGATGATGGGGGCCGAACGCCGTTCCATGGTCATGACCGAGGACGAAAAGAAGCTAACCGCCTTTCACGAGGCCGGTCACGCCTTGGTGATGCTGAAGGTGCCCGGTCACGAACCGTTGCACAAGGTCACCATAATTCCGCGCGGCCGCGCCTTGGGCCTGACCATGTCGTTGCCCGAACGTGACCGCCTGTCGCTGTCGCTGACCCAATTGAAGGCCATGATCGCCAGTTTGTTCGGCGGTCGCGTCGCCGAGGAAATGGTGTTCGGCAAGGATGCCGTCACCACCGGCGCTTCCAGCGATATCCAACGCGCCACCGATCTGTCGCGTAAGATGGTGACCGAGTTCGGTTTCTCGGACAAGCTTGGGCCGTTGCGCTATATCGACAACCAGGAAGAGGTGTTCCTGGGTCATTCGGTGACTCAGCACAAGAACGTCTCCGACGCCACCAATCGCTTGATCGATGACGAAATCCGCCGCTTCGTCGAAGAAGGTGAATCCACCGCGCGGGCCATTCTGACCGAACATTTCGATCAGTTGGGCATCATCGCCAACGGTCTGCTGGAATTCGAAACCCTGTCGCGCGAAGACATCGACGCCCTGTTGCGGGGCGAGACCATTGATCGCCCGACCACGGGGTACGAGCCGCCACCGGTTAATCCGGCCAAGCCCAAGGAACCATCGGTGTGGTCGTCCGTGCCGTCCTCGGGCCCTAGCGGCGGTTTCGGCAGCCCCGAGCCGTTGCCGGAAGCGTGATCTCGGCGGTCAAGTCAGCCTTTTCCGTTGCCTCCGCCCCAATGGCGGACGGTGCTTCTTTCATACTGCCACTGGGCGTGTGCTGGGGCAGTGCCGCCAAAGCGCTGCAGGCGTCCGGCACAGGTTTGCCGCTGGCCGGACACGGAGCCTATACGGCAGCGGGGATACTCTGGCGCGACGGCGATTCCGCCAAGATTGCAGCGGCGGATATAAACTCCTTGCCAGCCGAGGCAACCGCCAAGATCGGAGCCAAACGCCCGCACTGGGCCGGGCTTAGTTTGGATCGCCCCTTGGTCATGGGCATCGTCAACGCCACGCCCGATAGTTTTTCCGACGGCGGCGACAATGACAGTCCGCAAAACGCTATCAATGCCGCGCTCGCCATGGTCGAGGCCGGTGCCGCCATCATTGATGTGGGCGGTGAGTCCACCCGTCCCGGCTCGGCTTCGGTCAGTCCCGACGAAGAGACCGCCCGTGTCTTGCCAGTGGTCTCGGCCTTGGCCGCCAAGGGGATCTTGGTGTCCATCGATACCCGCCATGCCTCGGTGATGAGAGCTGCTACCGCCGCCGGGGCCGCCATCATCAACGACGTTGCCGCCTTGCGCGAGCCTGGGGCCATGGCGGCGGCGGCGCAATCAGGTGCGGCGGTTTGCCTGATGCATATGTTGGGCGAGCCGGGCACCATGCAAAACGATCCCACCTATGCCTGCGCCCCATTGGACGTTTACGATTTTCTGGCTGACCGGGTCGATGCGGCGGTGAAGGCTGGCATTTCCTTGGACCGGATTGCAATTGATCCCGGAATCGGTTTCGGCAAGACCTCGGACCATAACGCGCAAATCCTGGATGCGTTGGCTTTGTATCACGGTCTTGGGGTGGGCGTTCTGCTGGGGGTATCGCGCAAACGGTTCGTTGCCGCTCTGTCCCGCGACGAGCTGCCCAAACAGCGTTTTCCCGGCAGCATGGCTGCCGCCCAGATTGGGCTGGAGGCGGGCGTGCAGATCATCCGCGTTCATGACGTGGCCGAGACCGTACAAGCGGTCGCGGTTTGGCACGCTATTCGAGGGCTATAATTCTTAAACATTTGCGGCAGCTTTTTTCCTGCATTGGCGAAAAATGCGCTATAAGGCGAACTTCCACTCACAGACAAGACGAGCAGACCCATGAGCGTGCGGCCCTACCGCGACATTCTGAGACGCAAATCCCGGCAAATCCATGTGGGCAAAGTCCCCGTGGGTGGCGATGCCCCCATTGCCGTGCAGACCATGACCAACACCCTGACCACCGATGTGGCCGGCACCGTCGAGCAGATTCGCTTGGCGGAAGAAGCCGGGGCCGATATCGTGCGGGTGTCCTGCCCCGACGAAGAATCGACGGCGGCGCTTAAGTCGATCATTCAACAGGTCAACGTGCCCATCGTGGCCGACATCCACTTCCACTACAAACGCGCCATCGAGGCGGCTGAAGCGGGTGCGGCCTGCTTGCGCATCAATCCCGGCAATATCGGTTCGGCCGATCGGGTGCGCGAAGTGGTCAAGGCGGCCCGCGACCACAATTGCTCCATGCGCATCGGCGTCAATGCCGGGTCGCTGGAAAAGCATCTGCTGGAGCAATATGGCGAGCCCTGCCCGGAAGCCATGGTGGAAAGCGCCATGCACCACATCAAGCTGCTCCAGGACAACGATTTCCACGAATTCAAGATCAGCGTCAAAGCCTCGGACGTGTTTTTGGCGGTGGCGGCCTATAACGGCTTGGCCGAGGCGTGCGATTATCCCCTGCATCTGGGCATCACCGAAGCTGGTGGCCTGATCGGCGGCACGGTCAAATCCGCCATCGGCATCGGCAACCTGCTGTGGGCCGGCATCGGCGACACCATCCGCGTGTCGCTGTCCGCCCATCCGGTGGAAGAGGTCAAGGTCGGGTATGAAATCCTGAAAACCCTGGGCATCCGGTCGCGCGGCGTCAAGATCATCTCATGCCCGTCCTGCGCCCGTCAGGGGTATAACGTGGTTGAGACTGTCGAGCTGTTGGAAAAACGCTTGGCCCATATCAAGGCGCCCGTGACCTTGTCGATCATCGGCTGCGTGGTCAACGGCCCCGGCGAAGCCCGCGAAACCGATGTCGGCCTAACGGGTGGCGGCGAGGGCCAGCATATGGTCTATGTGGGCGGTTCGCCAGACCATCGTATCGATACCCCTGCCATGGTCGATCACATCGTTGAATTGGTGGAAGCCAAGGCGGTGATTCTGGACGCGCAAAAGGCGGCGCTCGAGGCGAAACAATAAGATGGCGGGATTGCAATCGGTCCGTGGCACGCACGACCTGCTGCCCGACGAGGCGGTTATTCATCGCCATGTGGAACAGACGGCGTTTTCGACGGCCAAGCTGTATGGCTTCGGTGAGATCGTCACGCCGATCTTCGAATTCACCGAGGTGTTCTCGCGCACTTTGGGCGAGACTTCGGACGTTGTTACCAAAGAGATGTACACCTTCGAGCGTTCGGGCGAGTCGCTGACCCTTCGTCCCGAGGGCACGGCGGGGGTGGCGCGCGCCTTCATCTCGGGCGGGTTGGCGCAAAGCCTACCGCTCAAGCTGTTCTATCGCGGGCCGATGTTCCGTTATGAGCGGCCGCAAAAGGGCCGGTTGCGTCAATTCCATCAAGTGGGCGTGGAGTTTTTGGGCGTCGAAAGTCC
>CAIYCT010000516.1 GCA_903924765.1 uncultured Rhodospirillaceae bacterium
CGCTGATCCGCGAACAGGTGGAAATGGGCGTGGCCGTGCGCATGGCCTGTTTGGACGTGCTGACCCGCGCCTTGCCGCAAACCGCCGTGGGAGGCGCGCCATGAGCGTGCGCAACGCCGAAGGCCAACTGGCCCTGATCAACGCCCGACTGCTGGACCCGGCCACCGGATTGGATGCCTTGGGCGGCCTGATCATCGACGGCGAAGTCATTGCTTCTGTCGGCCCCCATGTGACCAAGGCCCAGATTCCCGACGGTTTGCCCTTTCTGGATTGCCAAGGATTGTGCTTGGCCCCAGGCCTGGTGGATATGCGGGTCCAGGTCCGCGAACCCGGCGAGGAACATAAGGAAACCTTGCG
Organism: uncultured Rhodospirillaceae bacterium; assembly: GCA_903924765.1. Classification (GTDB taxonomy): domain Bacteria; phylum Pseudomonadota; class Alphaproteobacteria; order Rhodospirillales; family Magnetospirillaceae; genus CAIYCT01. Next base: position 358 of record CAIYCT010000516.1, read on the forward strand.
CACCGCTGGCGAAGCCGCCGTAGCGGGCGGGGTTACCGCCATGGTTTGCCTGCCCAATACCGAGCCGGTGATCGACGACGTAGCGACGGTGGAATTCGTCGCCCGCCGCGCGCGTCTCAACGGCTTGGCCAAGGTCTATCCTTATGCCGCCGCCACCAAGAATTTGGAGGGCAAGGAGCTGTCCGAGATGGGCATGCTGGCCGAAGCCGGAGCCTTGGGCTTCACCGACGGCACCTTGGCCATCCGCAACGCCATGGTGATGCGCCGGGCGCTGTCTTACGCCGCCACCTTTGGCGCCATGATCATTCAGCATCCGGAAGAACCATCCCTGGCCGAAGGCGGGGCCATGAATTCCGGCGAATATTCCACCCGCATGGGACTATCCGGCATTCCAGTGGCGGCTGAGGTGATCATGCTGGAGCGGGACATCCGTCTGGTGGAATTGACCGGCGGACGGTATCACGCCGCCCACGTCTCCACCGCTGAAGGCTTGAACGTCATTCGCACCGCCAAGGCCAAGGGACTGGCTGTCACCTGCGACACGGCACCGCCCTATTTCGCCTTGAACGAACTGGCAGTGGGGGATTACCGCACCTTCGCCAAGTTGTCGCCGCCCTTGCGCTCGGAAAACGACCGCCAAGCGGTGGTGGTCGGTCTGGTCGACGGCACCATCGACGCCATCGTTTCGGATCATGCGCCCCAGGATCAGGATTCCAAGCGCCTGCCCTTCGCCCAGGCCGAGCCGGGCGGCGTCGGCCTGGAGACCTTGCTGGCGGTGACGCTGGAACTGCACCATACCGGGCATCTCACCCTGCTCCAGGCCTTGTCGCTGGTCACCGACAAACCCGCCACTCTGCTGGGATTGGCTGCCGGACGTCTGAAACCCGGCAATGCCGCCGATCTGGTCTTGTTCGATCCGGCACGAGGCTGGAAAGTCGAACCTGACAAGTTCCATTCCAAATCCAAAAACACGCCATTCGACGGACGGTTGCTGCAAGGCTTGGTTGACCGCACCTTCGTCGATGGCCGCATCGTCTTCAACCGCCATGCTTGAGGCCATCGCAGCCATCCTGGGCGGCTACCTGCTGGGATCGATCCCGTTCGGATTGGTGCTGGTGCGCATGGCGGGCTTAGGCGATATCCGCGCCATCGGGTCGGGCAATATCGGCGCCACCAACGTCCTGCGCACCGGTCACAAAGGACTGGCGCTAGCGACTTTGCTGCTGGATGGCGGCAAGGGCGCCATCGCCGTTCTCATCGCCCGGTTCGCCTTAAGCGACGACATTGTTCCCTTGGCCGGATTCGCCGCCGTCTTGGGACATAACTTTCCCGTCTGGTTGGGTTTCAAAGGCGGCAAGGGAGTGGCCACCACCTTCGGCACTCTAATGGCCGCCTCGTGGCCGGTTGGCGTGGCGTGCTGCGTCACGTGGTTGATCGTGGCGGGCTTGTTCCGCATCTCGTCGCTGTCGGCTTTGACAGCTTTGGCTCTGGCCCCGGTCTTCGCCACCTTCTTCGCTGATTGGAGCTTCGCCGCCATGGCCTTAGGCATGGCCGTCTTGGGCTTCATCCGCCATATGCCGAATATCCGTCGTTTGTTGAAAGGCGAAGAGCCCCGCATCGGCGCGAAGAAAGAGGCTTCTTAGCCGTGCCATGGACATCCAGATCACCAATAGACTCAGCATCGACGAGGGCGAGATCACCCTAACCTTCGTGCGCGCCTCGGGTCCGGGCGGGCAGAATGTCAACAAGGTATCCAGCGCGGTGCAATTGCGGTTCGACGTGCGTAATTCCCCGTCCCTCTCCGACCACGTCAAGCATCGACTGGGGCGGTTGGCCGGTCGAAGGCTGACCCAGGACGGCGTGTTGGTCATCGCCGCGCAACGGTTTCGCACCCAAGAAGCCAACAAGGACGATGCCATCGCAAGACTGGTGGCGTTGATCCAAGAAGCCGCCATTGTCCCTATTACCCGTCGCCCCACCAAACCCACCTATGCCTCGCAACGCCGCAGGCTAGAAGAAAAGGGACAACGCGCCACCGTCAAATCTTTGCGCGGACGGCCAACCGACAAGGATTAGTCCGATGACGGATTATTCCTCTTCGAACAATTCCACGCCGGTGACGCACACATCGCCGTCGTCGATCACCAATTGCAGCTTGGGCAATCCCTTTCCTTGGCACGGACCGATGAAACATTCGCCGGTATCCATGTCGAACTTGGCGCGGTGAACGCCGCATTCCAGGAAGTTTTCCTCTTCGTCCATGAAATGTCCGGGTCTGCTGTCCAGACGCTCGCCCTGGTGCGGGCAGACGTTTTCAAAGCCGTAAAAATTATTGCCTTTGCGGGTAATGATTATGTGCCAGGGCTTCGGTTCGCCGGTCGTGTCCTTTTTCATCAAGGCAAAACCGATTCCGTGCGCGTCGGCGATTTGGTTGGTGCTGCAAATGACATAAAGCTGATTCATGGTCGACCTCGCGGATGGTGATGGACCAGCCCCAGCAAAAAGCGCGCCAATGCCGGAAAACATGGGAACGGCGTCAACCCGACACAAGACCTTGTCCGATTGCCGACTAATCCCCGCCCAGAAATTCCAACTGCCACGACATTTCCGACGGCGACAACGGAAAGCCGCCGACCCCAGAGCGCAGGATTCGGGCTTGCGGCAGGTGCAACAGGCGCGATTGCAGCTCCACCGCCAGGGCCATGGACAGACCCGCCTTCCACACGATGGAAACGATGCCTTTGGCGCTTTGATTGACAACGGTCTTGTGAATGATGTTGATGGGCAACCCGGACAGCAATGACAAGGCCGCCGCCACCAAAGCGTAATCGCCGCCCGACAAGGCGGTGTCCACTGCGGATTCGTCCAACTGTCCGCCGCCCAGCAAGGCCTTGGCTCGCTCCATGGCGACAGCCTCGTCGACGGCCTTCTTGGCCTCGGATTTTTCCGGGCCGGCGGCATCCATTTCTTCCAACCGCTTGCGCACGATGGATGCTACGGCCTGGGCGGAGTCGGGGTCCAGATCATGCCGTTCGGCCAGGGCTTGCAGCAGATGCGACGCCACGAAGCGCGCCAATTTCTGAGTGGATTTGACCGAAAGGTGCGGGCGATTGACCAAGGGCCGATGCCAGGTTTCGATATCCACCGAGCGATCCACCAACCGGTCCAGGGTTTCCTCGCGGATTTGCGCCGACGCATTGCCCAACAACACCGCGATGGCATCCACATCGTCGCTGGCGGCGATGGCGTCGGTTACTTTGAAGGCCACATCGGTGCGCTGGGAGATGGCCGACAGCGCGCCGGGAATGGGCCTGTTGTTGATGATGTCGAGCAAATCCTGGTCGGTCAGAACAGGCGAATAACACAAAATGGGCGAAGCCACCGCGATGTCGGCGTCGCGGGCCAATCGCCCGATGACGTCAGGCGGAGCATGAGCAACGTCTTTCAAGGTCTCGGCCAGGATTTGCCGCACCTTGGGGATTTGATCCCGAGCCAACAGATCCAAGGTCTCATAGGTCAGGCGACGCACCTTGTCCTGATCATCCTTGGATAAACCCGGCGCCAGCTTGGCGATTTTGCCCGCCAGCTCCATGCGCACCTGGTCGTTGTTGTCCTTGGCCAACAACAGATTGGCCTGCGCGGGTGCTGCGTCATTGGTCGCCACCTTAAGGCGCACGTCGTGGGATTGACCCTCGGCCAGGAAATAGAGCAACTCGGGTCTAAGATCGGGGCGGCTCGCCAATTGAGCCCGCACCGCCGCGTCTTGATGGCGGGCCAGTTCCTTGGCGTCGTCGTCGGTGATCTTCTTGTCCCGACCAAAGACTTTGGACAGCACGTTCTTGATCATGATTTTGCGGATTCCTGGGTCGGATGGGGCTGGGCGATGCGCCAAGACCCCTTGCCTTCGCGTTTGACTTCGTACATCGCAGTGTCGGCGCGCACCACCAACTCTTCCAGGCTTTCATCCGATCCTGGCGCATGCACCGCCGCTCCCAGGGACAAATGCAGCGGCTTGTCGGAGGAACCGGAAAAGTGGGCCAAAACCGAGGCGCCTTCGACAATGGCGCGACACCGCGACAAGGCGGCCTGTTCGTCGGCGCCTTCCAGCCAAATGGCGAACTCATCGCCGCCCAGCCGGGCCACCAAATCGATGGGTCGAGTGAATTTCAGCAGCATCTCTCGCACCGCGATCAATGCCTTGTCGCCCATTTGATGACCGTGGACGTCATTGACCCACTTGAAATTGTCCAAATCACAATAAATCAGCGACGCCGATTTCTTTTCCCGCGCCAATCGGGAGTAGCGCCGCCCCAATTCCTCGAAGAAGGCGCGCCGGTTGAACAGCCCGGTCAAGGCGTCTGTGCGGGACAGCATCAAGATTCGCTCATGATTGCCGATCTGCTCATTGGCCAGTCCCACCTGTCCGGCGACATCGTCAATCAGCAACCGTTCGTCGTCGCCCCAAGCGGGACGGTCTTGGGTCCGCCACAAACAGATGGCGCCGTTAACGCCTTGGCGATAGCGGGTGACGTTGGCCAAAACATGCCAGCCGTCCAACTCGTCGTCGAAATGATCGGCGCCGTTGAACGCCCCCAACACCGGACCTTCATTGCCGCCATTGCCATATTGCGCGGCCAGGACAAAACTTTCCTGATCGGGCATCAATCGATAAATCTGACAGCCAGTGGCGTTAAGAGCCCGACCGGTGGCCTCGGCTGCGGCGCGCAACATGTCGGCAGGATCGAGTTCGTCGCGGATGGTCCGTACCACATAGGTCAGCAAACGCTCGCGGTTATGGGCGCGCAGCAAAGCCGCGTCGCGCTGGCGCAAATCGGTGACGTTGCGGCAGACGCCGCGCGCGCCGTTCCAGCGCCCGTCCTCGCTTTTCAGCGGCATGGCAGAGGTCAAAACGCAAGCGTCCTTGCCGTCGGCATCACGCACCCACACTTCCATGTCGGTCAGTGGCAGCGAGGCGGCAAAGGCTGAAACTCCGCTGGCCGGACCTTGGTGAATGACGAAATCGGACGGGTGACGACCGACCAGATCGTCAGGCGCATAGCCCAAAGCGCCTTTGGGGCTGACGAAAACGAAGCGGCCATCGGGGCCGGTTTCCCAGGCGAAATCGCTAGAAATCTCGACCAAATCCTTATAACGCTGGCGAGATTCCACTAAGGCCGACCGCAGATTGCGTTCCAAGGTGACGTCGCGGCCCAGCAGCAGCACCCGATCTTGCGCCAAAGGAATGGGAATCAATTCGATGAACACCTGTCCGCCGCCCGGCGCGGCCAAAGGTTCCACCACAGGCTGGCGCGGTTGCACACCCGGAATCATCAGTGCTTTCAGGCTGGGCAGCGTTGCCTGTTCAATGGCGTGGCGCAGACTTTCCGAGCGGGAATTGGCGGCGATGACCGTGCCCGACCCGTCCAGAACCAACGCCGGACCGGGATAGGCGGACAAAGCATGGTCGCCCAGCGTGCCCAACGGCTGGTCCATACGTTTCGACGGTATCGTGCCCTCGCCTAAAATTTTGATCCCCTACCGATTCTTAAAGTTGGGCGCTCTTTTTTCCACGAAAGCGGCCATGCCTTCCTTTTGATCAAGCGTCGCAAATGTGGAATGAAAAAGGCGACGTTCGAATTTGATGCCTTGGGTCAAGGTGGTTTCGAACGCCGCATTGACCGCTTCCTTGACCAACATGGCGATAGGCAAGCTTTGGCTGGCGATCTTGGCTGCGGCCTTAACGGCCTCGGCCACCAAATCAGCCGCCGGAACGATGCGGCTGACCAGACCGGCGCGTTCGGCCTCGGCGGCGTCCATCATCCGTCCGGTCAGACACAAATCCATGGCCTTGGCCTTGCCCACCGCGCGGGTCAGACGTTGAGTCCCCCCGGCTCCGGGCGTAATGCCCAAAGTGATTTCAGGCTGGCCGAATTTGGCGGTGTCGGCAGCGATGATGAAGTCGCACATCATGGCAACTTCGCACCCGCCACCCAGGGCAAACCCGGCCACGGCGGCGACGATGGGCTTGCGGAAGCGGGAAATCTGCTCCCAGCCATTGGTGATGAAATCTTCCAAATAGGCGTCCATATAGGATTTCGGCGCCATTTCCTTGACGTCCGCGCCAGCGGCAAAGGCTTTTTCGGACCCGGTCAGCACCACCGCGCCGATGGTTTCATCGGCTTGGAAGTCGTCCAAGGCCAAACCGACCTCGCGCACCAATTGGGAATTCAAGGCGTTGAGCGCCTGAGGGCGATTCAAGGTGATCAGGCCGACGCGCTCGCGCTGTTCGATCAGAATGGTTTCGTAAGCCATCAATCTTCTCCTATTTGGGTGAAACCTTGAACCGGGCCGAGATCACGCCCTTCCCGTTTTCGACGATGTCGATGCGCAGGACTTCCTGCTCGCGATGGTATTGACCCGGCCCATCTTGAACCCAACCCAATTGCGGCAAGGCGCTGGCGTAGAAGGCAGTTACCGTTTGTTTATCGGTTACGCCCTTGGCCTCAACCTCGACAATCCGACCTTCTTGAGAATCGAACGCCAAAGCCGATCCGGGAACCTCAGCCAAGGAAGCGGGCAAAGGCAAATCTTCGTAAACCGACAAAAAGCCCGCCGCCATAACCAAGGAAGGCCCCAGGCAGACAAGGAATGAAATCACTGCGATCAATCGAGACATCATACTTTTATATAGCATTACTTTTGGCATCGCGGGCAAAAGAAAGTTGATCGCCCTGCCTGGACCAGGCGACTGACAGTGCCTTGGCACTTTTGCGCCCGGTTGGGACAAGGCTCTGCCTCGCGATCATAGACGGCGAAGCTGTGTTGAAAATAGCCCAATTCGCCATCGGGCCGCTGGTGATCTTTTAGTGACGATCCCCCCGCCGCAATGGCTTCGGTCAGCACGTCCTTGATGGATTGGGTCAAGGATTTCGCTTCTGCCTTGGTCAACGACCCGGCCAATCGTTCGGGATGAATGTGACTGCGAAACAGACTTTCGCACACATAAATATTGCCCAGGCCCGACACCAATTTTTGATCCAGCAGCGCCGTCTTGATGGGAGTCTTCTTCCCGTCCAAGGACTGCGTCAGACTGGCGGCGGTGAATGCATCCGACAAGGGTTCTGGCCCCAAATCGGCCAGCAGCGGATGATCGGACAAAGCGTCAGCGTTGCACAAATCCATTAAGCCGAACCGTCTTGGATCGGTGAAGGTCACTCGAATGCCCTGATCGGTGACGAACACCACATGGTCGTGCATCCCCACCGTCACATTGTCATCGGGCGTTCCGACCGCAGCGCCGCGATTCGGCGCGATGGTCATGCGGCCCGACATGCCCAGATGGATGATCAGGGCCAAATTGTCCGACAAGATCGCCAAAAGATATTTGGCGCGCCGCTCTAGCCGTTGCACCGTTCTACCGGTCAGGATTTGCGCGAAACCATCGGGAAACGGCTTGCGCAGATCGGGGCGATAACAGGTCACCCGCACGAAGCGTCGCCCCTCCCACACCGGGTGCAAGCCGCGTCGAACCGTTTCGACCTCAGGCAATTCGGGCATCAAGCGCCTCTTTTACCTCGTCCACGCTTTTGACCAGCACCGTTTGCATGCCGATGGCCTGAGCGCCGTCGATATTTTCCTGGGTATCGTCGAACAGCAGAATTTGTCCCAAACCAGCCTCCATCCGTTCGGCCACCAACGTGAACGCCTTGGCGTCTGGTTTGCGCGCGCCCAAATCAGACGAGATGAACACCGTTTTGAAATGGCTTAAAATGCGGGCATAGCGGCTGAACATCACCGCCTTGTGGATTTCATTGGTGTTGGAGAAGGCATAGATCGGAAAAGCCTGCGCCGCTCGCGCCAGTTCTTGCTCCATGCCGGGACGCTCGCCCAGGAAAATGGCGTTCCAGCCTTCCAAAAATTCAGCGTCGGAAATTTGAATATCCAGGCTGCGGCGCAAACCGGCAAAAAATTCGGTGCCGGAAATCTTGCCGGTTTCATGATCGCGATACGGCTGATCCATCTTAAAACGATCGCGGATTTGCTGGGTGTCGCACCCAGCATAACCCGCCCAAATGGCGAACACTCGGTTGAAATCGATGTCGATCACCACCCCGCCCAGATCGAATAGAAGCGTTTTTGGCGTGTTCACCCTTCCTCCTTGGCTTTCAAAGCTCGTCATCATCGGCTATGGTTTTAAATCATGACCGATCAGACTCCTACCCCTCTCGACGATTCCACCACGCATTTTGGTTTCGCCACCGTTCCCGTCGCTGAAAAAGCGACGCTGGTGAA
>CAIYCT010000517.1 GCA_903924765.1 uncultured Rhodospirillaceae bacterium
CCTTCGCACGTATCGTGCGGGCCAATCTCATGCACAGAAAGCGTATCGATAGACTGATTGGGGCTGATCCAATACCAAGAAACAATCCCAATCAGATGGTGCTCCAATGGGCTTGAAATTTAAACCGGACACCCGTGGACTCGATCCGGTATCCACGTTGTTCCGTTTCGCACAATACAGGGTGAAACGCGTGGATGGCCGGGTCTAGTCCGGCCAAGACGAAGGAAGACTGAAAAAGGAGTTAGGGGTAGTGGCATGAGGGGCAGACAAAGAAAAACCGCCGCTTATGCAAGCGACGGTTCAGGTACGACCCAGGAAAAGTCTTAGTGCTTGATTGTTTTTAGGGCCAGGGCGTTGCGGACGTTGGGCTCGATTAGGCTGCCGTCGTTTTCCGCATAGGTGTAAAGGTCGTTGAGCATGCGCGGTTCCCAAAAACGACCCAAATGGTTGGCGATTTTGGCAGCAGCCACATCGTCGGGATAGGCGGCGAAGTTGTGGGCGATTTGGTTGGCCATGCGGATCAGGGTGGCTTGGTTCATGATGGGTCTTTCACTCGGCTGCGTGTTGGGCGGATTGGTTTGACAAGGTGACTTGCACAGCGGTGACCTTGTATTCGGGGCAATTGGTGGCCCAGTCGGAATTGTCAGTGGTGATCAGGTTGGCGTTGTTTTCCGGGTGGTGGAAGGTGGTGTAGACCACGCCAGGCTGGACACGGTCGGTAACCTGCGCCATCAGCATGGTCGCTCCGATACGGCTGGCCATGGACACCATGTCGCCATCCTTGATGCCGCGATATTCAGCGTCGAAAGGATGGATTTCCAGAACGTCGCGGGCGTGCCAGGCGATGTTGTCGGTGCGGCGGGTTTGGGTTCCCACGTTGTAATGGGCCAGAATGCGGCCAGTGGTCAAAATCAGCGGATAGAAGCGCGAGGCCCGCTCGTCGGTGGGCACATATTGGGTCAATCCCAAATGTCCCTTGCCGCTGGCGAAGCCGTTCGAATGCATGATCGGCGATCCTTCCGGGTGCTCGGCATTGCACGGCCATTGCACCGAGCCTTCCTCGTCCAAGCGTTTGAAACTGACATTGGCGAAGGTGGGAGTCAGGCGGGCGACTTCGTCCATGATCTCGGCGCCGTTGTTCCAGCTCATGGCATAGCCCAGGCCAGCGGCGATGTCGCACGCGATTTGCCATTCGTGCTTGGCGACTCCAGTGCTGTCGGCATTCTTGGGAGCCATCACCGGACGCACGCGATTGATGCGGCGCTCGGCATTGGTGAAGGTGCCGTCCTTTTCCAAGAACGAGGTGCCGGGCAGGAAGACATGGGCGTATTGAGCGGTTTCGTTCAAGAACAAATCCACGATCACCATATGCTCCAACGAGGAGAGAGCCTTGCGCACATGATGAGTGTCGGGGTCCGAATGGGCGATGTCTTCGCCATGAATGAATAGCCCCTTATAGGTGCCGTCGATGGCGGCGTCGAACATGTTGGGAATGCGCAGGCCCGGAACGGCATGGAGCGACACCCCCCAATCTTTTTCGAACAAATTTCGGACCTTGTCGTCCGAGACATGGCGATAGCCGGTGAATTCGTGCGGGAACGATCCCATGTCGCACGATCCTTGGACGTTGTTTTGTCCGCGCAAGGGATTCACTCCCACGCCGGGGCGGCCGATATTGCCGGTGATCATGGCCAGATTGGCGATGGCCATCACCGTGCTGGTGCCTTGGCTATGCTCGGTCACGCCCAAGCCGTAATAAATCGAGGCGTTGCCGCCGGTGGCGTAAAGTCTGGCCGCGCCGCGAATTTGATCGGCGGGCACGCCGGTCGCCGCTTCCAACGCTTCCGGTGAATTGCGCGCATCCAAGATGAAATCGGTCCATTGCGCGAAATCGTCCAGATCGCAATTTCGGTTTATATAGTCCTGATTTTGCAGCTTTTCTTCCATGATCACATGGGCC
>CAIYCT010000518.1 GCA_903924765.1 uncultured Rhodospirillaceae bacterium
GATCTTCGTAGGCGCCGATCACGTGACGGGGACGCAAGCCGCCCACGAACAACATGACCTTCTTGCCTTCGAGGCGGGGGCGATACTTGGCGATCACCGCATCCGTCAAAGCCGTGTACTTGGCGATGACCTTTTCGGTGTTTTCCTTGATCTTGTCATCGAACTGCTCGGCGATCTTGCGCAGAGATTCGACAATCTTGGTCGGGCCGAAGAAGTTGTATTCCACCCATGGAATTCCATACTTCTCTTCCATGTGGCGCGAGATGTAGTTCATCGAGCGATAGCAGTGAATCAGGTTCAGCTTCGCCTTGGGAGTGTTTTCCAGTTCCGCGATGGTGCCGTCGCCGGACCATTGAGCGATAACGCGAAGACCCATTTCTTCCAGCAGAATGCGCGAGGACCAAGCGTCGCCGCCGATGTTGTAATCGCCGATGATGGTCACGTCATAAGGAGTGGTTTCGAAACCGTCGTTTTTGCCGTCCAGCTTCTCGAACACCCAATCCCGCACCGCGTCGTTGGCGATATGGTGGCCCAAGGACTGGGACACGCCACGGAAGCCTTCGCAGCGAACCGGAACGATGGTCTTGCCGCCATATTCCTTGGACTTGGCCTTGGAAACGGCTTCGATGTCGTCGCCGATCAAACCGATCGGGCATTCCGACTGAACCGTGATGCCCTTGTTCAAGGGGAACAGGACTTGGATTTCGTCCATGATTTGGGCCAGCTTCTTGTCGCCGCCGAAAACGATGTCCTTTTCCTGGAAGTCCGAAGTGAACTGCATGGTCACGAACGAATCAATACCGGTGATGCCGATATAGTAGTTGCGACGGGCGGCCCAAGAATATTGACCACAACCGACCGGGCCGTGGCTGATATGGATCATGTCCTTGATGGGACCCCACACCACGCCCTTGGAACCGGCATACGCGCAACCACGAATGGTCATCACGCCCGGAATGGATTTAATGTTGGATTTAACGCCGCAATCGGGCTTACCTTCTTCGTATACGCCCAGATGCTTGGCGCGCCTTTTTGCGAACTTTTCAGGATAGGCCTTCAGGACTTCCTGAACCAAATCGTTGTTCCGCGCCTTAACGTCTTCTGTGCTTTCAGCTGTCGCCAAGCTCATTTTAAGTCCCCATCAGTTAGGGTTGTTATCCGCTACCCGCCGCACCGGAATGATGCGGCGGGTGTGCGGCCAGGATTAGGCGGTGAGTTCCGCCGCCGTCTTGCCAACCTGCGATTCGTCGATGGCCTTCATAATGCCATGCTCCATCAACAGGTCTTCCAGTTCGTCCATGGTGATGGGCGTCGGGATAATGCCGTTGCCCTTGTTCGCATGAACTTTCTTAGCCAATTGGCGATATTCATCGGCCTGAGCGGAATCGGGCGCGTATTCCACAACGGTCATGCGGCGCAATTCGGCGTGTTGCACGATGTTGTCGCGGGGAACGAAGTGGATCAAAGTGGTACCCAGCTTCTTCGCCAGCGATTCGGCCAATTCCAATTCCTTGTCGGTCTGACGTTCGTTGCAGACCAGCCCACCCAAGCGGACCCCGCCGGAATTGGCATACTTCAGAATGCCCTTGGAGATGTTGTTGGCCGCATACATGGCCATCATTTCGCCGGACATGACGATGTAAATTTCTTGAGCCTTGTTTTCACGGATGGGCATGGCGAAACCGCCGCACACCACGTCGCCCAACACGTCGTACGAGACGTAGTCGATGTTTTCGTAGGCGCCGTTTTCTTCCAAGAAATTGATCGAGGTGATAACGCCGCGACCGGCGCAACCAACCCCTGGCTCCGGACCGCCCGATTCAACGCAACGGATGTCCAGGTAACCGGTCTTCATGACGTCTTCCAGTTCCAGGTCTTCAACGCTGCCAGCTTCGGCGGCCAAGCTCAGGATGGTGTCCTGGGCCTTGGCGTGAAGAATCAAGCGGGTCGAGTCGGCCTTGGGGTCGCAACCGACGATCAGAATTTTGTGACCCATCTCGGCCAACGCGGCCAGGGTGTTTTGTGAGGTGGTGGACTTACCGATGCCGCCCTTACCGTAAAAAGCGATTTGACGCAGTGACATGTTGATCTCCTAAGGTTCACAGATTGAACTTCGGGAGGGCGCCGCGCCCACCCACTGTTGCTTCAAAAACTCTAGACGAGAGGCCCTGCGGTTTAGCTTACCTTCCACAAGCTGGCGACTGTCGCCTCTCTCGCCCCCCAATAAAAGCAACCATCGTGCCAACTCGTTAAGACACTGAAATAGCTAATAAAGTATGGAAATGTCACATTTTTGGCGGCGTGTAGCTCCTGTGACAAAATCAACAACAATGGTCGGCACCCGACAACAAACCGTCAGAGAAACCCTAGGTTTTTCCTCCGGTATACGAATTGCTTGGTCTTCATCCACTGTTGTCTTGATAAAGCGAGGTCCCCATGCAAATCGGTGTTGAATCCTCCCGCGCGGTCGAAAACAAGCGCGTCTTCGTGGTCGACGAGGATGAAATCTTTCGCGCCGCCCTTCAATTCATGCTCCATGACGAGAATGAAGCGCATGAAGTGGCCAGCCTGGACGAGGCGCTGACCAAGGCCAAGACCGCCATCCCCGATTTGATTTTGTTGGCGCGCGCTATTGTCGATGCCAAGGGAATCGCCATCTTAAAGGAAATCACCGGCGCCATTCCCGGCGTTAAACTGTTGATCGTGGCGGACTCGGAGGCGGATGACTTGGCAAAATCGTGTCTGCGAGCGGGTGCTCATGCTTTGGTTGCCAAGCCCTTGACCATCGAAAAGGTGCGCGACAAGGTCGATCAGTTGCTGGGCCGCAAAGCCGCGTTCGCCGTTCAATTCACAGTTTTGAAGTAACGACGATGGCAATTGTCACCTTCTTTGAAAAGCCCGGCTGCGCCAACAACACCCGACAAAAGCAGATTTTGTCGGAGGCCGGACATCGCGTGGAGGCCAAGTCGTTGCTGACAGAACCCTGGACCAAGGACCGTCTGCTGACGTTCTTCCAGGGACGCCCGGTGGTCGAGTGGTTCAATCGCGCCGCGCCCAAAATAAAATCCGGCGACATCGTCCCCGAGACGGTTACGACGGAAGAGGCGCTGACATTCATGTTGGCCGAGCCGCTCTTGATCCGCCGCCCGTTGATGGAAGTCGGCGACGACCGCATGGTCGGTTTCGAACAAGACAAGGTCGATGCTTGGATAGGACTGTCCCCCGCCAACGATCTGTCACAAGACGTACAAACCTGTCGCAAACAATCGACAGCGGAAGGACAGACCGGTTGTGCCCACCCTAAAACCTGAAGAGTATCACGCCCGCACCAAGCACAGCCTGACCCGCTATGCTACCGGTCCCGAAGCCTTGGACTGGGACGCCCAACCCAATCCGTTTCGCGTATTCGACGGCGCTCCACTGACCGAATTGTCCTTGGACTTCTCTGGATTGGGCGATCCCAGCTACAATGATCTGTTTGTCGCGGGCGCCATTGCCCCCCAACCGATGAATGCGACAACAGTGTCGGCTCTGCTGCGCTTTACCTTTGGGCTGTCGGCCTGGAAGGTGTTCGGTCCCGACCGATGGTCGTTACGGGTAGCGCCGTCTTCGGGGGCGCTGTTTCCCACCGAAGCCTACGCCATTACCGCCAACATTGCCGGACTCCCTGACGGCGTTCACCATTACCGCCCCTTTGATCATGCGCTGGAACAACGCTGTCGCACCACGGGGGCCGACAAATCGCCCGCCCTGTGGATCGGTCTGTCCTCCATCCATTGGCGCGAAGCCTGGAAATACGGCGAGCGGGCGTTCCGCTATTGTCAGCTGGATGTGGGCCATAACCTGGCCGCCCTTCGTTATGCCGCAGCTTTGTTGGGCTGGCGCGTCACCCTTGTCCCTATGGATGCGACATCCTTGTCGGGTTTGTTGGGAACGGATCGCACAGAAGACTTTGCCAAAGCGGAATCCGAGGAAGCCGACCTGCTGGTTTGCATCAACGCCCCTCCGCTTGCCCCCCAACTGACGGCCAGTCATTGGAGCGGTCAGGCCAATCTGTTGGACCCGCACCCCATGTATCGCTGGCCGGTCATTGACGGAGTGGCCGAGGCCACGCCCAGTCACGCAGCCTTGGACACGGACGCCCCCGTTACGACATCGGGAACGTTGTCCCCTGCCCCGGCCCTTTCCGCCCAAACTGTTTTGTTGGAACGGCGCAGCGCCCAGCGTTTCCGTCCCGGCAAACTGATGAGCGCCGATCATTTCCGTCGCATGATGGACGCCTTGCTGATTCGCCCCGATTGTCCCCCTTGGGATGTGTGGACCTTCGCGCCCCGCTTGCATCCGATTCTGTTCGTCCACCGGGTCGAGGGATTGGAGCCGGGAGCCTACATTCTTGTCCGCAACCCGGAGGCCGAACCGGCTTTGCGCGCCCAATTGTCCGATCAATTCCAATGGAACAAGGTTGACCCCGATAAGCCGCTCTATCATCTGGTGTCAGCGGATTCGCGGGCGGCGCTGCGCAAGCTTAGCTGCCATCAAGCTATCGCCGCTGATTGTTGCTTGACCTTGGGCATGTTGGCCGAGTTCGACACGTTTGTCGCCCACGATCCCTGGCGCTATCGCCAACTGTTTTGGGAAGCGGGCATGCTGGGTCACAGCCTGTACCTGGAAGCGGAAGCGGCCGGATTGCGCGGCACCGGCATCGGCTGTTACTTCGATGATGATTTCCACGAGATCATCGGCCTATGCCCCGGCACTTTCAAATCCCTCTATCATTTCACCATCGGCGACCCGTTCATCGATGACCGCATCGCCACTCACCCCCCTTACGACCATATAAAGGACAGATCATGATGCTGGAGGCTTGGCTGACTGAACATGGATTCCCTTACGATGGCATTAATGCCCCATCCACCAACGGCATCACGCCGCTGATGCGCGCCGCCAAGGAGCGCGACGGAAGGATTATTCTGGCGTTGTTGGATGCGGGCGCGGATGTCCATGTGACCAATGTTGACGGCAATACCGCCCTTTGGTTGGCCTGTGTGGGCGAAGACACCGCCATCATCGACGAATTGATTTCCCACGGCGCCGAAGTTGACCATCAAAACTACAATGGAGCCACTTGTCTGATGTATGCAGCCTCCACCGGCAAACATTTGGTCGCCGAAAAATTGCTGGAGCGCGGAGCGGACCCCGACCTGC
>CAIYCT010000519.1 GCA_903924765.1 uncultured Rhodospirillaceae bacterium
CACAGGCCCTCTGGAACGGGGCTCTCAGCATCGATCACATTCTCGCCTACGAGGCTATCTGATTAGCGTTAAACAGCCCTGTGTATAGGGTACACGTCAAAAAGTCGAATAAACCATAGAATCTTTGTTGGTGTTTAATCACTGCCATTAGCGGTTCATAACAAAGCAATTCATTCGAAAGGTATAGCCACCAATACTTTTCCCTATAGTCCCTGAGCAATGCTTACCAACTTTTTGCAAGCTATTTCAATTGCGAGAGGTTGTTAATTAAAATATTTTTTATCGAAAAGTGCGCGTTGGCAAGGATATAAGGCTGCATTTACCAAATTGTAAACCTTGAAAGATCTCGTTTAGGGAACAACCTAATCTTGGAAGAGCGCGGCGCGGTGACAACCGGCGTCAAAGGTGCTAATCTAACAAAAAAATTAAACTAGGGAACGAACAATCATGCAAAAAATAGGTTGGCTGGCGGTAGCTGGCATCGGGGCCGTGGCCCTGGGCGTCGTCGCTTTGACCCGCGGCGAAAGCATCAATGCCCTTTGGTTGGTCACTGCGGCGTTGTGTACTTACGCTTTGGCCTATCGTTATTACGGCTTGTTCATCGCCAAGACGGTTCTGGACGTGGATTCAACGCGCAGTACGCCTGCGGTGCGACACAATGACGGATTGGATTTCGTGCCCACCGACAAGTACGTTTTGTTTGGTCACCATTTCGCCGCCATTGCCGGGGCCGGTCCGTTGGTGGGGCCGGTGCTGGCCGCGCAGATGGGCTATCTGCCTGGAACCTTATGGATTTTGATCGGGGCGGTTTTCGCTGGCACCGTGCAAGATATGATCGTGATGTTCCTGTCCACCCGCCGCGATGGCCGGTCGTTGGGAGACATCATCCGCAGCGAGCTTGGCAACCAAGCCGGGGCCATCGCTCTGATCGGCGTGCTGATGATCATGGTCATCCTGCTGGCGGTTTTGGCGCTGGTGGTGGTCAAGGCTTTGGCCGGAAGTCCGTGGGGGACCTTCACCGTGCTGGCCACGCTGCCCATCGCCATGCTGATGGGGATGTATGGACGGTTTATTCGTCCTGGTCGAGTGGGCGAGATGTCGTTGATCGGTCTGGCGTTGCTGATGGCCGCTTTGTTCTACGGACAAACCGTGGCGGAAAGCGCAGAACTGGCGCCGATCTTCACCTTTCGCGGCGACCAATTGGCGCTGATGTTGATCGGCTATGGTTTTGTTGCTTCGGTGCTGCCGGTGTGGTTTTTGCTAGCTCCGCGCGATTACCTGTCCACCTTCTTAAAAATCGGCACCATCGGCGCCTTGGCGGTTGGCATTTTGGTGGTCATGCCCACTTTGAAGATGCCTGCGGTTACCGACTTCATCAACGGCGATGGTCCGGTGTTCAAGGGCACCTTGTTTCCGTTCTTGTTCATCACCATCGCTTGCGGTGCGGTATCCGGATTCCATGCTTTGATTTCGTCGGGCACCACGCCCAAGATGCTGGAAAATGAATCACAGCTACGGATGATCGGTTATGGCGCCATGCTGATGGAATCCTTTGTGGCTATCATGGCCTTGATCGCCGCCTCGGTCATCGAACCCGGCGTTTATTTCGCCATGAATTCGCCCGCCGGTCTGATCGGCAGCACGGCGGATCAAGCCGCCCAGGTGATTGGCTCGTGGGGCTTCACCGTCACGCCGGATATGCTAACCGGTATCGCTGCCGATGTGGGCGAAAAGACCATCTTGTCACGGGCGGGTGGCGCCCCCACTTTGGCGGTGGGCATGGCCAAGATCTTCTCGGATTTTCTGGGCGGCCAAGCCCTGATGGCATTTTGGTATCACTTTGCCATTCTGTTCGAGGCTCTGTTCATCCTGACCACCGTGGATGCGGGCACCAGAGTGGCTCGGTTCATGATTCAGGATTTGGGCGGTTCGGTGATTCCGGCGTTTCGGGAAACCAAAAGCTGGGGCAATAATCTGCTGGGTTCGGCCTTGGCCGTGGCCGCGTGGGGATATTTCCTTTATGTGGGCGTAATGGACCCGCTGGGCGGCATCAATACCTTGTGGCCGTTGTTCGGTATCGCCAATCAGATGCTGGCGGGTATCGCCTTGATTACCTGTACGGTCGTGCTGTTCAAGATGAAACGCGACAAATACGCCTGGGTCACCATCGTTCCCACCGCTTGGCTGCTGGTCTGCACCATGACGGCCGGATTGGAAAAAGTGCTGTCCGACAATCCCGCCATCGGTTTCTTGTCCCATGCCAAGAAATTCGGCACGGCTTTGGCTGACGGCAAGGTGTTGGCTCCGGCCAAGACCATCGAGCAGATGTCTCAGGTGGTGTTCAACGATTATGTGGATGCGGCGCTGTCGGCCTCGTTCGTTGCGGTGGTGGCGGCCTTGTTCATCCACGGACTTATTGCCATTCGCCGGGCCCGGACGATTGAGACGGTCACGGCGGTGGAAGTCCAAGGAGGGCAAGTCCATGCTTAAAGGCTTTGAGCTAAAGGCCTTGTGGAGCGGCGTCAAGCGGACGGTGTTGCTGATGATCGGCATTCCCGATTATCAGTGCTATGTCCGCCATCGCCAAGATCACCATCCTGGCGAAGCGGTCATGTCTTACGAGGAATTCTTCCGCAATCGCCAGGATAGCCGCTACGGCTCTGATCGCATCGGGCGGTGTTGCTAAAGATTGTCTTTAGCAACAGGCCGCCATTGAGGCGGCGGGCCCCTAGCTTGCTGAACGCGGAACGTTCAAGGGCGTGGAAGCGCCTGCCCGGTGAGGGCATAGACTCTAAGCTTGCTTAGCGTCGATGATGGCGCGGCGGACGGCGCGGGTGGTGGCGAATTTTTGTTCCAGCGCTTCGCCTTCGCCCCAGCGAATGGCCCGCTGCAATTGGGTGAGATCCTCGGTGAATCGTTGGATCACTTCCAGCACCGCCTCACGGTTATTCAAGAAGATGTCGCGCCACATAACCGGGTCCGAGGCGGCAATGCGGGTGAAGTCGCGAAAGCCCGACGCCGAAAATTTGATCACTTCTTGTTGCAGCGTGGTCTCCAAATCGGTGGCGGTGCCGACGATGGTATAGGCAATCAGGTGTGGCAGATGCGACGTGATGGCCAGCACCCGGTCATGATGTTGCGGCTCCATCAATTCGACGTTGCTGCCAACTGCGCTCCATAACGCGGTCAGGCTGTCCAGCGCCTGTTGATCAGTGCCGGGCAGGGGAGTCAGAATTTGCCAGCGTCCCTTGAACAGATCGGCCAAGCCGCTGGCGGGACCGGAATGCTCGGTTCCGGCGATGGGATGGCCGGGAATGAAATGAACGCCGTCGGGGATCGACGGCCCCAGATCGCGCACCACCGCCATTTTGACAGACCCGACATCGGTAACCGTGGCCCCCTTTTTCAAATGCGGGGCGATGGCCCGTCCCACCGCCTCGATGGCTCCAACCGGGGTCGACACCACCACCAAATCGGCCTGCGGCACGGCCAGGGCCGGATCGGCGAAGATTTCATCGACCACACCCAATTCCAGGGCGGTTTCACGGGCGGCTGGCGATGATTCCACCGCCACAAGACGGTTGGCCAGCTTATGAACGCGGATGGCGCGGGCCAGAGACGAGCCAATATGGCCGATGCCGATGAAGCAGACCGTGTCGTAGAGAGGAAGACTCATGTCCGGTTACTCCCAGGTCGCGACGAAATCGGTTAAGGCTTGGATCAGCAGGGTGTTCTCCGCCTCGGTTCCCACCGTCATGCGCAGCCATTCGTTCAGGCCGTAACTACCCATTGCGCGGACGATGATGCCGCGCCCGCGCAAATAGGAATCGGCGGCGGCGGCGTTGCGCTTGGCATCGGTGGGGAAGCGCACCAGATTGAAATTGCACGCCGATGGGGTCAATTCAAACCCCAAAGCGGCGATCTTTTCGGCCATGATGGCTCGCCAAGTTTGATTGTGAGCGCGGCATGTCTCGACGAAGGCGACATCTTCCACCGCGGCTTGACCTGCGGCCAGCGCCGGGACCGAGACGTTGAACGGATCGCGAATGCGGTTCAGCACTTTCGCCACGGGTGCGGGGCAATAGCCCCAGCCCAAGCGGATGCCGCCCAGACCGTAGATTTTCGAGAAGGTGCGGGTGACCACCACATTGTCGTCGCAGGCATCCACCAGTTTCAGTCCCGAGGCGTAATCGTCTGTGGTGACGAATTCGGCATAGGCCTCGTCCAACACCAGCAGCACCGAGGCAGGCAAACTCTTGCGCAGACGCAGGACTTCATCCTTGGTCAAATAGGTGCCGGTGGGATTGTTGGGATTGGCGATGAAGACGATGCGGGTGCGGGCCGTGACCACGCTCAGCAAATCGTCAACCGACGCGGTTAAGTTGACTTCCCGGGCAGCCACCGGAACGCCGCCCACTGCGGCGGCGGCGATGGGGTACATGCGGAAGCCGTGATCGGAATAAACCACCTCGTCGCCCGGTCCCACATAGGCCCGGCACAGAAACCCGATGATCTCGTCCGAGCCGACGCCGCAGATGATGCGCGCGGCATCTAGCCCCTGAACCGTGGCGATTGCTTGGCGCAAATGGGCGTGGCTGCCCACGGGGTAGCGGTGCATGGATTGGGCGGCGTCCAAATAGGCGGCCAAAGCCTTGGGGCTGGGGCCTAGGGCGCCCTCGTTGGCAGACAGCTTAATCGGCTTGGCGTAGCCGGCCAGGACTGATTCGCCGCTGATATATTCTTCGAGGTCCAGAATCCAGGGGCGGGGAGAGGGAGCGCTCACGTTTTCATTTCCTTAAATCTTAGGCGGACAGTGGAACGGGATAGCCGCCGACCACGGTCACATGGGTGATCTGGTCCCGGACCAGGGCGGATAGGCGCTGGTCGGCTTGCGCCACCCACCCTTCCACTTCAACCAAATGCAGGACCACGTCGCCCATACGGGTCGAAGACGGTTGCCCGACCGGGGATAGGCCAGCCTTGGCCACTAGCGCGCGGGTGCGGTCGATGCTGGAAGCGGCGGCGGTTTCGATGACCAAAAACGTGCGGTCGTCGCCGGTTTCGTCATGCAGACGCTTGGCGACCACCAGCCCTTCAACCGGATCGATGCGTTCATACGGGAAGAACGGCAGGCGTAGAATGATCTTGGGCGCGGACTCGCCGGTCAGCGCCGCCCACCAAGGTTCGTGGCCCGCAGGCGCGATGCCGGGCACGGGAACGATGCCGACGGCGGCCTGGTCCTCGGCCACCATCTTGATCACTTGGCCTGCGCTGGCATTGGGTTTGACGAACGGGGTCGTGCCGAAATGGTCGCGCACCAGTTCAATGAATCCTGCCCCGCCCGTTGATTGGGACACGGCTATGGTCAGCGGACATTGGATGTTGGTCAGGCTGCCCAGGATCTCGCGCCAAATGCGGATGATTGCGGATTTGGGAAAGATGCCCATATGTCGAGCAGACAAGCGGCGCAGGATTTGGGCTTCGCGCCCCGGACGCAGGGCGAGGTTGGCGTCGCTTTTCAAGGTTCCGATCCGTTCGACCAGCGAGGCGCGCGCCATCAGCAGGTCGTGAATTTGCTCGTCGATTCGATCAATGTGAAGCCTGAGCGAGTCGATGGTTGGATTGTTTGTTGGGGTTGGATTGCTAGTTGACGACATGGTGATTGGAACTCCGAACCACATAGGTGTAGTGTCCTCGGGTTCTGAAATCAAAGAAAACATGAACAGGTTACAAACGCGACGATGAATAGATCTCTTGAGTCTCCCGGTTTCAGGCCGATCCAAACCCTGACGGTGGGCGCGGATCGCCCCATACGATTGGATTGCGGCGTTGAAATGGGGCCGCTGACCGTGGCCTATCGCACCTATGGCGCTTTGAACGCTGACCGCTCCAACGCCATTTTAGTCTGTCATGCGCTGACCGGCGACCAATATGTGGCCGATCCCATCCCATTACCGGCAAACCCGGCTGGTGGCTGGAAATCGTTGGTCCCGGTAAAATTCTGGATACCGACCGATATTTTATCATCTGTTCCAATGTGCTGGGCGGTTGCATGGGCACCACCGGTCCCAGCGACATCGATCCCGCCACCGGCAAACCCTGGGGGCTGAACTTCCCGGTCATCACCATCGGCGACATGGTGCAGGTGCAGGCGCGGCTGTTGGATGCGCTGGGCATTGATCAACTGTTCTGCGTGGTCGGCGGCTCCATGGGCGGCATGCAAGTGCTGGAATGGTGTTCCAATTATCCCGAACGGGTGTTTTCCGCCGTTCCCATCGCCACCGCAGCCAAGCATTCGGCCCAGAACATTGCCTTCCACGAGGTCGGACGACAAGCTATCGCCGCAGATCCCGATTGGTGCGACGGCGCCTATCTCGAACAGGGCAAGAACCCGGACCGGGGACTGGCTGTGGCGCGTATGGCCGCCCACATCACCTATTTGTCCGAGCCCGCCTTGCATCGCAAGTTCGGTCGCAATCTGCAAGAACGCAAAGGATTCTCGTACGGGTTCGACGCTGACTTCCAGGTGGAGAGTTATCTGCGTTATCAGGGCTCGACCTTCGTCGAGCGCTTTGATGCGAATTCCTATCTGTATATCACTCGCGCCATGGATTATTTCGATTTGGCCGAAGAGCATGGGGGCGTGCTGGCCAATGCCTTTAAGGGGACCAAGACCCGGTTCTGCGTCATGTCGTTTTCCAGCGACTGGCTGTTCCCCACCTCGGAAAGCCGGACCATCATGCGGGCCTTGAATGCGGTGGCGGCCAATGTCAGCTTCGTCGAGGTGCAATCGGACAAGGGCCATGACGCATTCTTGTTGGACGAGCCGCAATTCCACGCCACCCTCAAAGGGTTTCTGCAAGGGGCCGCCGATCATCGGGGGTTAGCGCCATGATCAATCGTTCCAAGCAGGTCTTGCGCGTCGATTTGGCGTTGATCGCCGAGATGGTTGCCCCGGGTGCGCGCGTTTTGGACGTGGGCTGCGGCGATGGCGCGTTGCTGGATTGGTTGGGCCAGCACAAGCAGGTGGACGGGCGCGGCATAGAGCTGAGCATGGCCGGCGTCGCCGCCGCCGTGTCGCATGGTCTGTCGGTGGTGCAAGGCGATGCCGATACCGATCTGTCCTACTACCCGGACGATTCGTTCGATTACGTGATCCTAAGCCAGACCTTGCAGGCCACCCGCGATCCTCGCCGCGTGCTGGCCAACATGCTGCGCATCGGCAAGCACGCCATCGTGTCGTTTCCCAATTTCGGTCATTGGCGCATCCGCATGGATATCAGTTTGCATGGACGCATGCCAGTGACGGATACCTTGTCTTATCAATGGTATGAAACTCCCAATATCCATTTTTGCACTATTCGTGATTTTCTGGTTCTGTGTCAGGATATGAATATCGGGGTCCTGCGCTCCGTCGCCTTGGGCCGCTCGGGCAATGTCTTGCCCAATATTTGGTCCAATCTGCTGGCGGCACAGGGGATGTTTCTCTTAAGTCGGGGGACTTAAGGCTTGACGGCATATATGGACGATTTGATCCGGACCTTGTTGGCGGACGGGGAATTGGCCCAGTTTCGTTTGCGCGCCGCTTATCGGGGCTTGGTGATCCTGTGCATCTTGGGTTCGACCGGAATCGCCATCGTCGATACCGTCCCCGACATTTGGGGGCGCTGGCAATCGCTGGTCGATGTCCTGGATATTTTGGGTCTGGTGTTGTTAAGCCTGGATTACGTGTTTCGACTGCGTTTGGCGTGGCTGGGCAAAGAGGATGACGAACCCGAACAGCGCGGCTTTCGGTCCTTGCGCAAATACGCTCTGGGTCCTTATGGCATTTTCGACTTCGTGGCGGTGTTTCCGTTCTTACTGGAGATGACGGTGCTGCCGTTGTCGCCCGATGCTCATACGGTGTTCGGCATCGTCCGATTTTTGAAACTGGCTCGTTATTCTCCCGCCATCGAGATTCTGGCTGCGGCGGTGATCGAGGAATTGAAACCGTTGGCCTCGGCTTTGTTTATCGTGGCCATTCTGGCCGTGGCCGCCGCTACTTTGATGTATTTCACCGAACGAACGGTCAATGAACATTTCGCCACCGTGCCCGATGCGCTGTGGTGGGCCATCATCACCTTGACCACGGTGGGGTATGGCGACGTGGTGCCGATAACGGTGATGGGCAAAATCCTTAATTCGTTTGTGGCGGTTTTGGGCTTGTGCATGTTCGCCCTGCCCGCTTCCATTCTGGCCACCGGCTTTTCCGAAGAAATGCGGCGGCGCAATTTCATGTCCACCTGGAATCTGGTGGCCAAGGTGCCGATGTTCGGCAGCATGCATGCAGGACAGATCGCCGAGATCGCGTCACTGTTGCGTCCCATGCGGGTGCCCAGGGGAGATATCGTGGTGCGTGAGGGCGATGTGGGCGATTCCATGTATTTCATCGTCGCGGGCCAGTTGGAAGCCCGGACGCCGCACGGAATCTTCACCCTTCGGGCGGGTGATTTCTTTGGCGAGATCGCCATGGTCGAACGCAACCCTCGCACCGCCACGGTGGTGGCGACCATGCGCAGCCAATTGTTGGAATTGCAGGTGCTGGATTTCCAACGCTTCGTCGGACGCTATCCCGAATTGTTGGATGTGATCCGCGAAACCGCCAAGAACCGTCTCCAACAATAGGATCTAGAGCGAAATGTTTTTAGGTTGAAACATTTCGCGATTGCCGCCATTGAGGCGGCGGCCAAGCAAGCGGTAGCTTGCGCCCGGCGAGGGCGGATAATCTGTAAATCCATATGATCCCATATTGATTTACGTCAGATCGTTGCTCCAGTCGGGATCGATGATGGTGTGGTTCTTGCGCTGGCCTTTTAGGCGGTGGATGTGGGCTAAATTGCGTTCTGCCACCTTGGCCGGACCTCGCGCGCCGTGGGCGCGGAAGATTTCCAAAGCGTCTTGAATGGCGGCTTCGGCTTCATCCAGATGCTCGTTGCCGCCCTTATGGCGGTCAAACAGGAACAGGGCCGACCCCAAGGTATTTTTGGTCTTGGCCCAAGAGAGCGGCGTCCGTTCCTTGGAAAACACCTGCAAAATGGAATCGCAGGTGTCGATGGCTTTCTTCAGCACTTCGGGGCTTTTGAGTTGATCGCCATAGATCTGGAGAACCTGGGCCAGATCATGCATGGCGTCGGCCCATTTTTGCGGCGTCTCGGTGCGGGAGTAAACCTGCAAGGCGCATTGCAGTGCTTGCAAGGCTTCGCGCAGCAATTCGCTGTCGCCGGTGACCAAATCCAATTTGTAGAGGGCATTGCCCAGGCGAATCTGCGACTGCGCCCACTCTTGCGGCATGCTGGCGCGGGTCAGGGATTCCACCGCTTGCCGCCATTCTCCCACAGCTTCTTTCAAGACCGGAATGGGGTCGGGAGATTTATCGGCGCGCGCGGTCAGGGCGGTGCCCAGATGGCGATGAATCAGGCCGTTCTCCCACACTGGGTCGGCGCGATCGACTCGCTTCTGCGCTTGGCGGTACGAGGTGACGGCGCGCTCGAACCATTCCGGCGCGTCTCGTTCCGATGCGCAATCGGCGGCGGCCAGGGCCACGTGACCGAATACGATTTGCACCGAGCGTTGTTGCGCCATGGACATCTGCACCGACGGCCGACTGGCCAGTTCCTCGGCAAGCAAGGCGGCAGGAGGCAGGGCTTGGCGGATCCAACTTTTTTGGGGTTCTGTCACCGCTTCCATGGCGGCCAAGGTGGCGGCGTACAGAATGTTGGAGGCGGGATCGGTGAAAGCCAGGGGCAATTCCAATCGGGTCTTCAGGCCGAACGCGCCGTCATCGGCTTGCGCGGTGGAAAAGCGCAGGCGATAGCCATCGGGATTCAGAGACCCCCAAATCATCAGGTGCCCGCCTTCGGCGGCAACCGCATGGCGCAAGGTATTTTGCAACGCCGAGGCGGCAACGGGGTCGTCCTGGGACGCCAGCGAAAACGATTTGGGATAAGGTTGAAGCTTCAACGCCGAATGGTTGGAGAAGGTTTGAATCAGATTGGCCTGGGCCGAGCCGTCCGTATCGGATTCAAGATTGGCGACCAGAACCTTGAACAAGGTTTGTTCCAATTGTGGCGGCGGCTTGGCGCCAAATTTGGCGCCTTTTGGGGCCATCAACGCGGCAAAAGCCTGCATCAGCCGGGCCAGCACCGAGGGCGTGGCATAGCCGGGTTTAAGGTCGGCATCTTTGACCGGCGTAACGACGGGAACCAGCTCGGACCCCTTGTTGATGGGGGCGGGGGCATTTTGGCCAAGCCTTTCCGCCAGCTTGGCTTTCAGATCGTCGATCTCACTCATTCAAGCAATGCCCATTCTTGTTCGCTCAGTACCGGGACGCCCAACTTTAGCGCGTCCGTCACTTTTGATCCAGGCTCAGCGCCCGCAACCACGAAATCGGTTTTTTTCGACACCGATCCCACCACTCGCGCGCCCATGGCCTCGGCTCGTGCCTTGGCTTCTTGCCGGGTCATGGTCGTCAGCGTGCCGGTAAACACTACCGATTTGCCCGCGATGGCGGATGCGCTGGCCGCTTGCGGCTGCATTTCCTCGACCATGATCGTTTTCAACAGATCATCCACGGCTTGGCGATTGTGATCTTCGGTGAAGAAATCGATGATTTCCTGGGACACGGCAGGTCCGATATCCTCGATGGACAACAAATCCGCATAGGCTTCGGCGGCGGGATCGGCGGCGTCGCGCATGGCCTGAATCCAAGCCTGGGCGGTATGATAATGCCGAGCCAAGCGTTTGGCGGTGGCGATGCCCACTTGCGGAATTCCCAGGGCGTAGATCAAACGGTCCAAGGCGATGGTCGAGCGGGCGCGGATGGCCTCGAACAGTTTCTCCACCGAGCGTTTGCCCCAGCCGTCGAAATTTTCCAGTTTCTGGAGGCGGTCGCGATTGGTTTCTTCCAACCGGAACAGGGCGGCGGGGGCGCGGACATACTCCTTGTCCCACAAAAATTGCACGTTCTTCTCGCCCAACCCTTCGATATCGAAAGCGTCGCGGCTGGCGAAGTGGATCAGCCGTTCGGTGGCCTGGGCGGGACAAATCAATCCACCCGAGCAGCGCCATTTGGCCTCGCCTTCCAACCGGATGGCGTGCGAGCCGCAAATGGGGCAGGCCGGACGGTCGCCGCCCAGGGCGTCGCGCATGGAAAAGTCACGGGGGCCGCGCTCGGTTCCCGGAGCCGGTCCCACCACCTGCGGAATGACGTCCCCAGCCCGTTGCACGATCACCCAATCGCCAGCGCGAATGTCCTTGGTGGCGATGTCGTCCTCGTTGTGAAGGGTGGCCCGCGACACCAGAACGCCGCCCACATTGATGGGCTCCAGCTCCGCCCATGGGGTCAGCACGCCGGTGCGGCCAACGGAGATGTGAATGGCCAGCAGGCGGGTGCGGGCCTGTTCGGCGGGAAATTTATGGGCGATGGCCCAACGCGGGCTGCGCTCCTTCATGCCCAACCGTTCCTGCCAGTCCAGGCGGTTGACCTTGTAGACCACGCCGT
The DNA here is from genome assembly GCA_903924765.1 of uncultured Rhodospirillaceae bacterium. Taxonomy (GTDB): domain Bacteria; phylum Pseudomonadota; class Alphaproteobacteria; order Rhodospirillales; family Magnetospirillaceae; genus CAIYCT01. Next base: position 11,540 of record CAIYCT010000519.1, read on the forward strand.
CGATGTCGTAGCCCAGATCGGCGCGGCCATTGCCGATGGCGGCATAGAACGCCAACAGTTCGTCGGCTCCAGAGCAACGACGGATGAGCGGATTGACCGGGAACCCCCAGTTTTTCAAGCAGGTCAGGAAGTCCCAATGCGTGGGGGCCAAGTTTTGCGAACATTCGCCCATGGCATAGGCGAACAGGCTGAGGGACCGGGTGGCGGTGATTTGCGGGTCCAGCTGTCGCAAGGAACCGGCTGCGGCGTTACGCGGATTGGCAAAGGGTTTTTCCCCCAGAGCCGCTTGGCGCTCATTCAAGGACAGGAAATCGGCCTTGGACATATAGACCTCGCCGCGTACTTCCACCACGTCGGGCGCGTTTTCCAAGGTGCGGGGTATTTGCGCCATGGCCAGCAGATTGCGGGTGACATCCTCGCCCACTTCGCCGTCGCCGCGGGTGGCGCCTTGGACGAAGCGGCCCTGTTCGTAACGCAGCGAAATGGATAGGCCATCGATCTTGGGTTCGGCCACCAATTCCACCGGCTGATCTTCCGTCAGTCCCAGGAAACGGCGGAGGCGACCGATGAAGTCGTGAACGTCTTGATCCTCGAAGGCGTTGTCAAGGGACAGCATGGGGGCGGCATGGCGGATCTTGCCGAAACCGTCCGAGGCTTGTCCGCCCACTTTGCGCGAAGGCGAATCGGCGCGGATCAAATGGGGAAAGCGCGCTTCGATGGCGGCGTTGCGGCGAGTCAGCTGGTCATAGGCGGCATCGGAGATCAGCGGAGCCGACAAGGTGTGATAGGCGCGGTCGTGACGGGCGATTTCCTTGGAGAGGCGCTCCAATTCCATTTCCGCCTGGGTCGGCGTCAGCTCGTCTACCGAAATAATGTCGGGGATCATTGCGGCAATCCTTGCGGCATCACAATGTATCCTCGGGCGGGACGGGAGTCGCGCAGGCCGGAGGCGGCATAGATTTGTTTCGACGCCTCGACGATATTGACTCCGGCGAAGGTTTTGAACAGGCGAGAGGTCCGTTCGAAGGTGGGGGCAAGGCGCAGCAACGGGCGGGAATTGGTGGGCGGCATGATCAAGGCTTCGGTTTTTTGAAGGGGGGCGAACAGATTTTCGCGCAGCAGACGGTTGAGCTGGGAATGGGTGAAGGGTCTGCCGTTGCCGAACGGGGTTCGTTCCAGTCCGGCCCAAATGCTGCGTCGATTGGGGACGACGACGATCAAGCGGCCGCCATCGGTCAGCACGCGCCAAATTTCGCGCAACATGGACCGTGTCTGTTCGGTGGATTCCACCGCATGAACCAGCAAGATGCGGTCGATGGAACGGTCAGGCAGAGGCAGGTCGGTTTCCTCGGCCAACGCGGTCAGGTTGGGTCCTTCCGGCGGCCACGCCAAGACGCCTTGGCTGGCGGGCATGATGGCGATGACACGCTCGGCTTCGCCCAAGAACGGACGCAAATAGGGAATGGCAAAGCCCAAACCCAGCAGTCTTTGTCCGCTGACGTCCGGCCACAAGCCCCGCACCTTGATGCGGATCAGCCGTTTGGCCATTTGCCCCGAGCTGGATTCGTAAAAGTCCCGTAGATCGACCACGTCGGTCCACATGGCCGGATATGACATGAAGACGCCCCAGAAAAGTGTCGGCCGTTATTGAGCGGCCATACTACCCGTAGAGGGCTTCCAGGTCCAACGTTCGTCGAGCAAGGCTGCGGAACGGGTGATCAATTCAATGGCGGAGATGGGTTTGGCGATGACGTCATCCACGCGGCTTTGCCACGCATGCTCCAAAACCGAATGATGCATCAACGCCGACACGGCCAGGATGGGGGTCTTGGGATCGAACAAGTCGCCAGACCTTATACGGTGAACCAGCAAGACGACCTCGGTTGGGTCGGTGGGCCATTCCATGATGATCAAATGGGGCTGAAAAGCGGTATTGGTCAGTTCAGATAAAGACCGCATCTGAGCGACCTCTTCCAGGCCAAGACCATACAGCAAGGTCGCAATCATTCGCCGGATGTGGGCATTTGAGTCTAAAACAAGGACGCGACCTGCGGAACCTTCATACACGGGCGACCCCCACCTAAATGACCTAGGTTGCATATAGATTAAAGTAATGTGGAGGGACTAACATAACAAGCCCATATTGTGCGCAAGTTCCTATATCGTAAGGCCTATTTGCGCCGAACTCGCGCCGCGCCGCGGCGACGGATGTCTTGGAAAGTCGCATCGACATGGCGACCTTGATAGAGCGAAATGCCCAACGACTTGCCGAATTCGATCGAAGCTTCGGTGTCGCAGCGGCACAGGATGATCCGCGACACCCCGGCTCGGCGCAAGGCGTCGGGGCGGGCTTGAGTCTCGCTGGACAGATTATTGCCCCACACCAGCTTGATCAGATCGGCGCCCAGCCGCTCACGATCCACGAATGACAGCATGCCATAAGTCAGGCCGTCGATGCAGATGCGGTAGCCACGTTCATGGGCGAAGTCGCGGGCGAACAGATAGGCGGACAGGTCGGCGAAAATATCGACCTTTTGCAATTCCAGCACGATGGTGCCGCGTTTGCTGACCTTGATGTTGTCGTCGAAGGTCAGGAATTCCTGGGACAGCAAGGTGGCGACGTTCAGATTGATGCTGATGTCGCCTTCCAAGGCGCGGTCGTCGTGGCGATTGAGCAGGGACAAAACGCGCAGATCTAGGGTTTCTGTCAATTGCTGAAATAGCCACGGGCTGGACGCCATATTGATCGAGGGCATCAACGTCTCGCGCAGATCGGCGATGGAGATGAAAATCTCATGGAAGATGGGTTGCGGCGGGCCGTCGCCGATTACCGCGCAGATGGGTTGACGGCGGATCATGTTGGCCATGTCGGCCTGCGACAGCGCGGCCTCGGTGCGGGCCAGCAATTCGGGCGTGAATGGTTTGCCTTTGGGAGCGGGGCCGATGCCCACCTTGGCGTCTTGGATGCGCTTTTTCTTGACCCGGGCTTCTTCTTCCTGCGCCAGCCGTTGGGCCATGGTCATCAGCTGATCGAATTCGCGGTCCAGAGAGTACCAATCGCAGAAACCGCCAGCCGTGCTTTCATCAATCAGCAATTCGTCATCGGCAAAAAGATAACGGATCTTGACGATGGCCGCTTCCATATCGGCCTGAATCTGGGCGCGATAGACCACGATCATGTCCTGGTTGGACAGGCTGAACATTTGGGCGTTGAGCATCTTGACCATATTGTCGAACGCGCCCACGGCGATTCGCATATGGTGATCCTTGCGGTTGTTGGCGTGCAACAACGAGATATGAATATGCACGGCACGGCGATCATGGCGGTGCCGTTCCAACCGGGTCAGGTAATCGACCAGCATGGCTTCTTGGGAACCGGCGGGGACTTGTGCGGAGGATGGATTCTGCATGGGGATCAGCCGATGGCGTGCAAGGGTGGAAATTCGTCAAGCTTATCGTTGTCGCCGCATTCCTTGCGGGGGCGACCCGATATAACCGCATGACGCTGGGTGCATTGACCCAAGGTGCAGGCGGCGGCTTTGGGGCATTGCGCCATGGTGACGGCGGCGACCATGGAATCCAGGAAGCGACCCTGATAGAGGCGGATGCCCCGGTCCAATCCCCACGAGATGGCGTCCTCGTTGTCACAACGCGCCAGGATCACCCGATCGAAGCCCACCGGACCCAAGGATTGTTGCAACTCGGCCGTTTGGATGTCGGACTTCATGTCGTTGCTCCAATTCACCTTGACGAAGTCGGTGTCGTAAAGCTCGGCATCGACGAATTGCAAGATCAACGAATTCAGGCCGTCCAGAACGGTACTGACTTGCTTTTCGCGCAGTTCATCGCGGATGCGGAAGAACTGGTCCATATTGTTGAGAATATCCGGCAATTGAAATTCGACATAAACGCCAGATTTGCCGCGCGCCGCTCCGACGAAATCCCGAAATTGCGGCGTCTCGACGCTGGACATATTCAAGTTTAGGGAAAACGCCACCGGCGGCACCCGTAATTCGGATTTGCGCAAGGCCCCCATGACGCTGACGTCCAAGGCTTGCGACAGATGCTGGAACAGCCAACGATTGGCCAAAATATTAATGTCGGGCGCCAACGCTTTTTGCAGATCGGCGATCGACATGTAAAATTCCTGGAACACCACTTGGGCGATGCGGCGGTCATTGATGTAGACGCAAGGTTGCCGTCTGACCACCCCGGCAATGTCCACCTGGGCGATGCGGGCCATGACGTTGCCCAGCGAGATGGCGTCCAAATCCTTGATCACCGGTTTGGCCCGGTCCGCCTTGGTCTTGGCCTTGGCGTCGTCGTTGAGCTGTTTGCACAGGGCCAGGAATTCGTCGTATTCCGATTCCAAATCGTAGTACGAAGCAAAGCGGTCATCGTCCATGCCGCTGGTGAAGGTTAGCGGGTCCTTGGCGAACAAGGCTCGCAGTTTGTAGACCACGGCGTCCAAATCGGCGATTCGGGCGTCCTTGCAGACCAAGACAATGTCGTTGTTGGTCAGCACGAACATCTGACCGTTGTAAGCATCGACCATGGTCTCGAACAAACGGGCGGCAATGCGGATATGGCCGTCATCGCGGTTTTGCGGTTGCAATTGGGACAGGTGAATATGCACGACAACACGACCGTCCCGGATACGTCCAACGCGCTCGGCGGTTTCGAGCAGCACGGTATCGGGCAGTTGCCGTTCTTGTTGAGCGTCCATGCCAAAGGCGCCGACGGTCATGGGCTTTGTGTCCTCCACATCTTGGCGATCATGATACTGTTCATGGGCTTGGTGAATAAAGTATTGTCATTCGCGGCAGTTTACCAGAAAACCTTGCTCAGCGCCCTAATCTATTGGAGTCACCCATGGCCTCGTACCAATATATCTATGTGATGAAAGACCTGACCAAGGCCTATCCCGGCGGAAAGGAAATTCTGAAGGGGCTGCGGTTATCGTTCTTGCCCGGCGCCAAGATCGGCGTGTTGGGAGCCAACGGTGCGGGTAAATCCACGTTGCTGAAGATCATGGCCGGATTGGACAAGGAATTTGGCGGCGAAGCCTGGGTGGCGGATGGAGCCAAGGTCGGCTATCTGCAACAGGAACCGCAATTGGACTCGTCCAAGGACGTGTTGGGCAATGTCATGGACGGGGTGGCCGAGACCAAGGCGCTGTTGGATCGGTTCGACGAAGTGGCGGCTAAGTTCGCCGAGGAATTGACCGACGACGAGATGAACGATCTGATCGCCGAGCAAGCGGAACTGCAAGAACAGATCGATCACAAGGATGCGTGGAATTTGCAGCGGACCATCGAAATCGCCATGGACGCGCTGCGTTGCCCCCCGGCGGATTGGGCGGTGGAAAAATTGTCGGGCGGTGAAAAGCGCCGGGTGGCTTTGTGCCGCTTGCTGCTGTCCAAACCCGACATGCTGCTGCTTGACGAACCCACTAACCATTTGGATGCCGAATCGGTGGCATGGTTGGAACAGCATCTGCGCGAATATACCGGCACAGTGGTGATGGTTACCCACGACCGTTACTTCTTGGATAATGTCACCGGCTGGATTCTCGAACTGGATCGCGGACAGGGGATTCCTTACGAGGGAAATTACACATCTTGGCTCGACCAGAAGCAGAAGCGGCTGGCGCAAGAAGGCAAGCAGGAGCAATCCCG
>CAIYCT010000520.1 GCA_903924765.1 uncultured Rhodospirillaceae bacterium
CCGCAACAATCGCTTCCAGTCGGACACGGTCGGCGGCAGTAACTTCAAGGTTGATTCCGGTGCGCATCCAACAGAATCGCACATCGGAGAGTCGTGGGGAATCCCAAAACGGATGATATCCGTTAGATTTTATCCACTAGCCGATAGACACCCCCTGAAATAAACCATATTATTAAAATGGTTTTTAATGGGAGAAGGCAATGTCTTCAAATTTCGACCGATATGTCAGCTTCCTCGGCGCCGATTGGGAAAGCATGGCTGATCGCGTCCTTGAACGGATCAATCTACATATCGAAAAAGCCGACAGCGACTTCTGGCCCTACTTTCAACGCCAACGGGACTGGGCTCATCGGCAAGGACTGGATGACCTTAGGGTATTCCACAACTTTCTACCAACGCTGAAAGAGCTGCTGGAAAGTCTGGACGATCACGAGACCTTGGCCTTGCTGGTCGAACTGGAAGAAGCCTATATGTGACGGCTCCAGGACAATCAAGCTGTCCCAAGATCTTCACAATGCCTTGCTTTCCTTTCTTTGCCTCGATTGCTAGAAATCTGGATCGTGGTTTAGGAGAGATTTAGTGTCGAACATGGTGAAATTTGTCGCATTCTTGGCGATAATGGCAACGGGAATAGTCCTGTCGGAATTGGCCTGCGCGTCGGAGTCAGTCACCTATGGCTTTTACGCTTATCCGCCGTTCGCCATCGACGAGAATGGGCGTCAAAGCGGCTACGGCTCCGACCTGATGACCGAGGTGCTGCGCCGGGCGGGATACTCGGTCGCCGTTGAGGTCTTGCCGGTGGCGCGCGTGGTGAGCATGGTTCAATCCACCGCCAATCTCTTCACCACCGGAACAAAAACCCCCGAGACCTTCGCCACCTGGGACGTGCAGTGGCCGTTCTGCTTCGAGACTGTGTCCCATGTGATGATGGTCAAAAAATCATCCGCCTTCGTCTCGTTCGCCGACATGCCCCGCAACGCTCGGATCGGCGTGTTCAACAGCTATACTTTGAAAAACTATCTGTCCGAACAGGGCTTCACCAATATTCAGGTGGCGGCGGAAAACCAACAATTGGCCGACATGCTCAGCCGGGACCACATCGACGCCTGGGCAACGTTCGAATCCTCGGCGCTTTATATTCTAAACGCCAAGAACATTGACGCGAAGCAGTTACGCTCGCTGCCGGTAAAACGGTTCCAGTTTTGCGCCATCACCGCCAAGACGACCGATCACGCCATGGTGGCCCGCGTTACCGCCGCCTACAATTCCCTGGTCGCTGACGGCGGCAGACTTGCCATCCGCAATCGTTACGCCACGTTCCTAGGCCCCGATCTGCCCGCGCCCAAATTCGAACCCAGCATGAACAATTTCTGGCTGAATGGACAGATGGCGTCGATCGAGGAAAGTTTCCGTCAGAGGGCCCCTATTGACCCTTAGAGACCTTAATTCCATACCGCCGAGAACAGCTTTACGCTTTTATTCATCGGCACATATTTTCCAGTTTCTTTTTTTGATATTTGAAAGAAGAAAATGATAGTATTTTCTGGAATGGAAATCTGATGCCCCATCACGTCTAGCCCATTCGAATTTAAAATAC
>CAIYCT010000521.1 GCA_903924765.1 uncultured Rhodospirillaceae bacterium
CGGTGAAAAGCACAAAAATCCGCAAAAACAATTTGCCAGATTTAACGGGGTAAACCTCCAAATCTGGCAATTATCGTTACTTGGAATTGGACACGATGCCTGGGAACTGGCAGCGTTCAGAGTTGTTCACGGACGACTATTTAGCGATGTTGGTGGCATTTTGCGTACTGCCTCTGTGGGTGGTGGTCGGCGTCTTGCTGGCGCAATCCTATAATGACAAACTGGTTATGGCCGAGCTTCATTCTCAGCAAATGGCCAATCTGCTGTCACGATTGATCGACAATCAAATTGAAGTGCAAAAGCAGACAATGCAGGCTTTGGCCGTGTCGCCTTTGCTGCAAAACGGCAAGCTGTCCAGCTTCTATGACCAAGCCCGTCTGGTGGCGCGCCGCTTTCCGTCGTCCCGCATTGTCCTGGCGGCACGCGATGGTCAGCAAATCCTCAATACGGCATTGCCGTATGGCGGCCATCTGCCGGTTCGCACCGCCAGGGAGTTCATTGCCCATATCTTCACGCAAGGCGAACCCTATTTGTCAGGTGTCTATCTGGGGCCGTTTTATCCTCGGATGATGGTTTCGGGGGAAGGGCCAACGGCGTTCATGGGGCAGCCCTCATCGTCGGATAATTCCTCGTCTGCATTAGGTCTAAGGCCGTTGATCAGCATGGACGTGCCGGTGTTCGTGGGCGGTAAGGTCCAGTATGATCTGGCATTGGTTTCATCCACTGATGTCTTTGCCGATATCATCAACCGTGAAAACATTCCTTCGGACGCCATGGCCGATATTCTTGATCACAACGGGAAGGTGGTGGCGCGCAACCATACTCAGGATCTGGTTGATCCGCCCCGGCCTTCTTCGGCAATAGGATCGGAGCAGTTGGGCCAATTGGATGCGACGACGGACGAAGGGCGCGGGAAGCGGTTTTTTTTCGCTCGTTCTCCGGCAACGTCGTGGACTGTTTTGGTGGGGACGCCGGCCAACGAAATCAAGAAAATCATTTGGGTGACCTTATTCTGGGGCACCTTGGGCACGGTGTCCCTGGCGTTGTTTGGGGCGCTGTTCGCCGGACTCATTTCGCGCAAACTGTCCCGTTCGATCTGGACGCTCAGCCAAATGGCCAAATCCTTGGGGGCCGGGGAAGTCGTCGAGGCAGAGACGGCATTGATGTCCGATCTGGACGTCATCGCCCATTCCATGTCCGAAGTTTCTCATCTTCTCGCCAGCGAACGCTCATCCTTGTTTCAGGCGACCGAGAAACTGCGGCTGATCGCCAAAGTGTTCGAAACTGCTCATGAGGGCATCGTTATCACCGATAATGATGGACAAATCCAGGACGTCAACGAGGCGTTCCTGGCGATCACGGGCTATAGCAAGGACGAGGTTGTGGGGCAAAATCCCCGTATCCTGCGCTCGGGGCGGCAGGGCACGGAATTTTATCAAGACATGTGGAGCGCGTTGTTGAAGCAGGGGGCCTGGAGTGGCGAAGTGTGGAACCGCCGCAAGAATGGCGAGGTCTATCCTGAGTTGCTCAGCATCACCAGCATTCTCAATCCTCAGGGCGACGTGACCCATTATGTGGGAATTTTCACGGACATCACCACCATCAAACGCCACGAGAAACAGTTGGAGCGCATCGCCCATTATGACGCGCTGACCGGAATTCCCAATCGGGTGCTGCTGGCCGACCGAATGAATCAAGCCATTGCCCAGACCGGAAGAACCCGCACGATCTTGGCGGTGTGCTATCTGGATCTGGATGGCTTTAAACCCATCAACGATCGGTATGGGCATGAGTTCGGCGATAATGTGCTGGTGGATATCGCCATGCGCCTTGGCATGGTGATCCGAGGCGGCGATACGGTGGCCCGGTTGGGTGGTGACGAATTCGTGGTGCTGTTGTTGGGGTTGAACAAGGACGAGGAATGCATCGCCAGCTTGCACCGTCTGTTGACCGCCATATCAGATCCCATCGTCATACATGATAAGGAGTTCCAGGTGACCGCCAGTATCGGCGTCACCTTTTGCAGCTCTGACGAGGACGACCCCGACAGCTTGTTGCGTCAAGCCGATCAAGCCATGTACACGGCCAAGCAGGACGGCAAGAACCGCTTCCATGTGTACGATCCCAGTCACGATCGTAAAGCCCGAGAATATAATGAGATTACCACCCGCATTCGTTACGGTTTGGATCAGGGGCAGTTCGTGCTGTTTTTCCAGCCGAAAGTGGATCTCAACACCCATGTGGTCATTGGGGCCGAGGCGCTGATCCGCTGGAATCATCCCGAACGGGGACTTTTGCTGCCCGGCGAGTTTCTGCCCATGATTCAGAATTCCGAGTTGGAAACCTATTTGGGCAAGTGGGTGATCGATACGGCTTTGGGGTATCTGGATCAATGGCATCGCGACGGGGTGGATTTGACCGTCAGTATCAACATCGCCGCCCATCACCTGCAATCCAAGGAATTCATCGTCGATTTGGGCGAACGGTTGGACCGCTATCCCGATCTTCCCAGGGGCAGCTTGCAAATCGAAATCTTGGAAACCGCAGCTCTCAACGATTTGCGAAAAGTGACCGAAGTGATTGATCAGTGTAAAAAAATCGGCGTCAGTTTCGCCTTGGACGATTTCGGCACCGGCTATTCATCCCTGACCTATCTGCGGTCTTTGCCCGCCGACACCATTAAGATCGATCAAACCTTCGTACGCGACATGTTGAACGATCCTGGCGACGTGGCCATCGTCACCGGCATCATCGCCCTGGCTACTGCGTTTGGGCGTGAGATCGTCGCCGAAGGCGTGGAAAACCATCAATTGGCCAAGGCGCTTAAAAAAATGGGGTGCCAAGTGGCGCAGGGCTTTGGCATCGCCAAGCCCATGTCCGCAGATCATTTGCGGCAATGGCTGACGACCCCACCAGAATGCATCGCCCAATTTGAGTTGGAGGAGGGCGCTTGATCCTCCTCTTTACGCGCTCTCGCCTAGCGCGGGCTTCCGCCCGCTTGGCCGCTCGCTCAATGCTCGCTGCAGCGCCGTTTATCAATAGTTAAGGCACGTCGTTTAAATCCCGCGACGGGTGGTTTGCAGCATGACGGAGTAGGCATCCACGGTCGCCTGGGCGATGGCGCGTGACCGCTGATCGATGCCTTGCCATTGGGCGTTGCGGCTGCGGGGGTCAATTTCCACCAGCTTGACGGCGGCGGGCACTTCCGTGCCATCCCGAACAAGCCCGCGCAGGATGCCGTCTTTCGGCGCGGTTATTTCCTGTCCGCCCAGGATCACCAGCGTCATGCCCTTAAAGACTTTTTCGCCGATGTCCCGATGAGTGGACCACCGACCGGGGGCGCCACTGTAAACGAACCGTTCTTGCTTCATATCGCCCAAAGGCGACGGAATGCCGTCGGCGGTCAACGTCGCGCCGGAGGTGATGATTTGTCCGACAAAGTCGGGATGAGTCTCGACGGCGATGTCGCAATTCTCACTGGCGATAAAGCCAGGTCCCAGACCGATGGTCACCGGCGCTAGATAGCGCAGCATGGGCATGATGACCGCCTTGTGCATGCGGGCGTCGATGATGACCTCGTACCCGCCCACCGGCAATAGATGGGACAGGCCAAGCCGGGTGACGACCACCCGCGATCCGTGGGTAAGTTCTTCCAAAATCTCAAGGGTTTGATCGCAATTGACGCCCCAAATCTCTTCCACGGCGGTCAATTCGCCATAGAGCGAATCATGAAACGCCATGCGGCGGCGGATGACCGGCGGCATGGGATCGTGCGACAGCACCACCCGCATACCCTGTCGCGTCAAAAAGACCGCGATGGCCGAGGCGATTTCGTTGGTGCCCAACACAATGGCCCGCGCCTGGTGTGTCCGTTGCTCCAACGACGGTAAAGACGGAAAGAGGTGTATGGTAGCCATCTGCGAAATTCCCCCTGTAAGCAGAGACCAATCAAAAACCGTGCCATGGTATTGAACGTCGCATTTGCTACATTATATGAAGTGAAGCCTTTTATTTTTCGATTGGTCTGAAACATGACGAAATCTTATGACGCGTCCCGGTTAGTCGGTAATATCGAAAGAATAGATAAAGAACTCTTAGTTGATTTCGGCGAAATGCCCGAGGAAATCAATGAATTGTTGCAGACTGGCGTAATGGCCTATCGCACCGATAAGACTAGGGGTGAGACATTGTTCCGACAAGCGCTGGCTCAAGCTCCCGATGTTCTGCCGGTTTATTTGTGCCTTTATAAGATCCACACCTATGGCGGCCGTTTGGACGACGCCTTGGAAGTGGCTAAATCCGCTTTGTCCGAGGCGGCTAAACAGGCCGGATTAAGTTCTTTGTTTCAGGATTGGACTCCTGCTGCCATCAGCTTTGACGGGCCTGGGCGGTTTGCGCTTTACACTTTAAAGGCCCTCTCTTTTATTCATTTAAGACGGGACGAACGGGACGAGGCTTCGGCTTTGTTGGATTTATTGTCCAAACTTGATCCCACGGGACTTGTGGGATGGCCCGTTATTGCCGCTCTTTTGGATGGCTGTTACCAGCCGACCAGTGTTGCATTGCGACAAGGATAAGCCTTATTGTAGGTTTGACGCCGCCACGCGTCGTGATTTTGTAAAGGAGCGTTCACATGAACGTCTACGCCCAACAGTCCTCTCCTTCCCTCAGCCGCCAAGGGAGTCAGGCGGAGATTGCTTTGGTTGGCGTCTATGAGATCTCCAAGGTTCTGGCCTCGACCAACCGTTTGGAAGTGACCTTATCCGGCGTATTGTCGTTGTTATCCAGTTTCCTGGACATGGGACACGGCCTGATCGCTTTGCTCAATACGCGGGGCGACCCCGAAATGGTGGTAGGGTCGGGCTGGAGCGAATCCAACGCCAAGCGCTATTTTGACCGCTTGCCAGAACGTGCCGTGGGGCAAATCGTCGCCACCAAGATGCCGTTGGTGGTCCCCAACGTGTTGACCTCGCCGCTGTTCGCGGGGGTAGATTTGCAAGGATGGGGCCCGGAAGGCGGTATTGCGTTCTCGTTGGTGGGCGTTCCCATCAAGGAAGACGATACGGTTGTCGGCACCTTGACAATCGACCGGCCGTTCGATGAAGCCGCTAATGTGCGTTTCGACACCGATGTCCGTTTTCTCACCATGGTCGCCAATCTGGTCGGCCAGACCCTGCGTCTGCATAAGGTGGTGACCCGCGACCGCGAACGGTTGATGGCCGAACATGCTCGTCGCGACAAGGAACATTCCATTGTTGCGCCCGCCGCGCCCGCCGCCACTCCCGCCGAGGGCGGCACTGTCGCAGGCATTGTCAGCAATTCGCCGATCGTGCTGGCGGTGATCGATAAAATCAAGGTGGTCGCCAAGGGCCGGGCGACGGTTTTGCTGCGCGGCGAGACCGGAACCGGCAAGGAATTGTTTGCCAACGCCATTCATTCGCTGTCGTCTCGCGCCAAGGGGCCGTTGGTTAAGCTCAATTGCGCCGCGCTGCCCGAAAGCGTGTTGGAATCCGAATTGTTCGGCCATGAAAAAGGATCGTTCACCGGCGCTCAAAACCAGCATAAGGGCCGCTTTGAACTGGCCGACGGCGGCACGTTGTTCCTGGACGAAATCGGTGAGATTTCCTCGGCGTTCCAAGCCAAGCTCTTGCGTGTTTTGCAAGAAGGCGAATTCGAGCGGGTGGGCGGCACCCGTCCGATCAAATCCGACTTCCGCCTGATCTGCGCCACCAATCGCAATTTGGAAGAGATGGTGTCCAAGGGCGAATTCCGGGCCGATCTGTACTACCGCATCAGCGTGGTGCCAATCTTCCTGCCGCCGCTGCGCGACCGCAAGGGCGATGTGCCGGTTTTGGCCAAGGAGTTCTTGCGTCGCTTCAACAAGGAACATGGCACCGACTTGGTGATCACTGAAGCGGCCTTGAGCGTGATGAACGAATGCTTCTTCCCCGGCAACATCCGCGAAATGGAAAACTGTCTGGACCGGACCGCCACATTGGCGCGCGGCACCCGCATCGTCGATACGGATTTCGCCTGTCGCAGCGAGGGCTGTTTGTCTTCGACCTTGTGGCGGGGCGTTACGCCGCAAGGTCCGACGCCCGGTTATATGCCGTTGCCCATCGTGGCCCCGCAACCGCAAGCAGCGCCTCCGCCAGCCCCGGTTTCAGCGCCCGCTCCGGCAGCCCCCATGCCCTCTTCGGTTGCGCCGCCGCCTGCCGAGTCGGCCTATTCATCCCTGGCGCAGCCAGTGGCGACGCCACACGTCTGTCCCGCTCCCGGCGCCTGTCCGGTTCCTGGCGCCGACAATCGCAGTGAACGCGAGCGCTTGGTCGAAGCCATGGAAACGGCTGGATGGGTCCAAGCCAAAGCCGCCCGCATCATGGGCTTGACGCCGCGACAAATCGGCTATGCCTTGCGCAAGCACGACATTGACATCAAGAAGTTTTAGCGCATGCGTTGAATGGTTTTGTTCAACCACGCCTGTGCTAAATGGAACAGTCCTGTCGCATCCACAGCCTTCGATTTGGCAGTTTTACGAGTCTTGGCGACTGGCATAAAGTTTGCTGGTAATTGGCACCTAGCTAATTTGGAGGGCGATATGGCCTACAAGATCGTAAAATCCCAATGCACCGTTTGCGGTGCGTGTGAGTTCGAATGCCCCAGCGCCGCGATTTCGATCAAAGGCGATGTGTATGTGATCAACCCCGACAAGTGCACCGAGTGCGAAGGCAGCTTCGACACGCCGCAATGCGCGACGGTTTGCCCGGTTCCCGATACCTGCATCCCGGCGTAATGAACCTCGTTTAAAAGTCCGCCGCCCTCTGCTACCATGGCGGTGGGCTTTTGACGAGCAAAGGAGGCCGCCATGCGTGATGCGGCTGAATTCGACCGACCGGATTTGGATAGGCCTGATTTAGATTGGCAGGGTCGTCCTGTTCGCTGTCACGACTGTCGGCATCAGGACATCCAAAAGAACGGCCTGTGCCAAAAAGGACAAGCTTGCGTCCACGACCGTCGCACCAGACGGGTCGTTCAGTTTTTCACGCAGCATCCCGAGCTGGCGGATTCTTATCTCGACCATCCTTATTTTGAAGTGCGGGCTGCTGCCGCCAAGCGCGCCAGCGTGTTTCGTTTGCAGGGGGTGTTGTCGGACCCGGAAGCCGATGTGCGTATCGCCGCAGCGTTTCGGTTGCCGCCGGAGCGGATCAAACATCTCAGCAAGGACCCGGATGCTCGGGTTCGCGCCGCGCTGGTTCCCAAGATGGGGCCAAACGAACTGGTCCCCATGATCAACGATCCCGACTATGCCGTACGTTGCGTGGTGGCGCGCACCTTGCCGGTGGATTTGCTGCCTTTGGCCATGAATGATTCGGTTCCCGAAGTCAGACGATGGGTGGCCTTGCGGTTGTCGCCCGATAAACTTCCGTCCATGGTTGCCGATCCCGATCCCATGGTGCGGATTGAAGTGGCCGAACGCCTTGACCCCAAGCATCTGTTTTTGTTGGTGAAAGATGCTGATCTGCGCGTTCGCTTCACCGTGGCCGAGCGGATCGATGGGGCGGAATTGGGGCCGCTGTTGGACGATTCCGACGATCTGGTGCGAGAAATGGCTCGCAGCAGACAGTGTGGGATTTGACAGGTGCGATTTCCAACAAATGCGGACGCGGTGTTCGTTTTGGCTGTCGACATCCCGACACGATGATCTGAAAAACACCTAAAAACAGTGACTTATCATCCTGGCATGGGCATTGCGAAGGACGGGGCAAGTGGACAGGTTTTCGGGTCCCAATAGGATCGGGGAGCTTGGTTCAAGGCCAACAGCGAAGGCGTGAGGGTCAGTCATGCACACAGTATCCCCCGGACAAGCAAAGCCGATGGTTCAGCTTGAAGATTTGATGCAATCGGTGGCGGAGCACAAAGGGTGCGGAACCACAGGCGGCAGCGGCAAAGCCAGCTGCGGCTCTAGTGCCGGCGAAGGCGACATGCCTCCCGAGATTTGGGAAAAGGTAAAGAACCATCCCTGTTACAGCGAAGAGGCCCACCATCACTATGCGCGTATGCATGTGGCCGTGGCGCCCGCGTGCAATATTCAGTGTAACTATTGTAATCGCAAATACGATTGCGCCAACGAATCCCGTCCGGGCGTGGTGAGCGAGAAGCTGACCCCCGAACAGGCGGCGAAGAAGGTGTTGGCGGTTGCGTCGACCATTCCGCAAATGACGGTGTTGGGAATCGCCGGTCCCGGCGATCCGCTCGCCAATCCCGAAAAGACCTTCAAGACCTTCGAACTGATTTCCAAAACCGCCCCGGATATTAAGCTGTGCTTGTCGACCAACGGTTTGACGTTGCCCGATCACGTAGACACCATTCATAAGTTCAACGTCGATCACGTCACCATCACCATCAACATGGTGGACCCTGAGATCGGCGCGCAAATCTATCCGTGGGTGTTCTTCAACCACAAGCGCTACACCGGAATTGAAGGGGCCAAGATTCTGACCGAGCGTCAATTGCAAGGTTTGGAAATGCTGACCGAGCGCGGCATTCTGTGCAAGGTCAACTCGGTGATGATCCCCGGAGTCAACGACAAGCATCTGGTGGAAGTGAATAAGGCTGTGAAGTCGCGGGGCGCGTTCCTGCACAACATCATGCCGCTGATTTCCGCTCCCGAGCATGGCACGGTGTTCGGCTTGAATGGACAACGCGGTCCGTCCGCTCAGGAATTGAAGGCTTTGCAGGACAGCTGCGAAGGCGAGATGAACATGATGCGTCACTGTCGTCAGTGCCGGGCCGACGCCGTCGGTTTGCTGGGCGAGGATCGCAGTGCCGAATTCACCACCGACAAGATCATGGCCATGGACGTCAATTATGACCTGAGCTCGCGTCAAGCCTATCAGGCCAAGGTGGAAGTCGAACGCCAATCCAAGGTCGCTGCCAAGGAAGCGGAATTGGAAACCCTGGCGGGCGAAACTTCGGACATCAAGATTCTGGTAGCGGTTGCGACCAAAGGCCAAGGCTTGATCAACGAGCATTTTGGTCATGCCAAGGAATTCCAAGTCTACGAACTCAGCGCCCAAGGCTCCAAATTCGTCGGCCATCGTCGGGTGGATCTGTACTGTCAGGGCGGGTATGGCGAAGAAGAAAGCCTGGATGAGGTCATCCGCGCGATCAACGACTGCCATGCGGTGTTCGTCGCCAAGATCGGCGGCTGCCCCAAGGATGATCTGAAGAAGGCGGGCATTGATCCGGTGGATCAGTTTGCCTTTGAATTCATCGAGCAATCGGCCATCGCCTATTTCAAGGCTTATCTGGACAAGGTGAAGTCTGGGGAAATCGAACACGTCTCCCGTGGGGACGCGTCCATTCGCCAAGGCGCTTTCATCGCCGCAGAGTAAGGAGTGAGACATGCCTTACAAAATCGTCGCATCGCAGTGCACCTCGTGCACTGCTTGTGAGGCGGAGTGCCCCAACGAGGCCATTTCCGAGGCTGGCGGCACCTTCGTCATCGATCCCGATAAATGCACGGAATGTCTGGGCCATTTCGACATGCCGCAATGCGTGGCCGTATGCCCCATCGACGACACCTGTATCATCGACACCAAATTGCCGCGCTATCAGGCGGCCGAGTAAATCTTTAAGGAGAGACGACAATGAATCTGACCATTACCCCCGCCGCTGAAAAGTTCATCAAACGGGTTCTGCGTTTTTCCGGCGGTCCCGAATATGGGTTCCGTATGTCGGTGACGTCGGGCGGTTGCTCGGGCCTGTCCGCTGAATTCAGCGCTGAAGCCGCGCCGAAAGCCGGGGAAGCCGCCATCGAGATCGACGGCATCCGCTTTTTCTTCGCTGCCGAAAGCCGGTTGCTGCTGGAAGGCGTAACCATGGACTTCGTCGATAGCCCGACCCAAACCGGGTTCGTGTTCTTCGATCCCAAGAACAGCTGCGGTTGCAGCAGCAAGACGCTGGAAGCCCCTGCGGAACTGGCCGGCTGATGATGGCCCAGGCCGCGACCTTTCCAGAAAGCGGGAGTGGGTTCTGGGTCGACGACTCTGAAATCTGCGATGCTTTGCTTGGGCGCGGCCTGCCTGAAAATGCCGAGTGGCATTTGCGTCAAGCGGGACTTTCTTATGCCAATGACGTGGTCGCCGAGCAGCATCTAAGCCAAGCTCGGGCGCTGGCTCCCGATCATGTGGCGGTGATGATCGGTCTTTAC
>CAIYCT010000522.1 GCA_903924765.1 uncultured Rhodospirillaceae bacterium
CGACGAAGGGCCAAGCCACGGTCGAAGCGGTATTTGTAGTCGTCGTAGAGTTTCTTGGCGGCCTGTTCGGCTTCTCGTTCATCGGTGGTCGAGAGGCTGTGGCGAATGGCGGGTTGTTTTGGGAAACTGATCCGACATTGCCAGACGGCGTTTTTGACATCGGTCCGTTGATACAGCATCACACGGCCGCCGCATAATTTGCGTTCGTTCTGGATAAATGAGCCCATGGTGGAAGACCCTCGTGTGATGGATCTGTGACCAATCGAGCAAAAATTGCCTGTGTCGTATCTGTGACGACAGCACAAAACCCCTGTAAAATCAAGGGGTAGAATTGCAAAACACGCAATAGTAGCAACGCCCGATATTGTCGGGTTGTGCTTCTAACTTATTGAAACTTGGGGGAAAACTGGCGCGCCCGGAGAGATTCGAACTCCCAGCCTTCTGATCCGTAGTAAGGATGACGCCAATATTTTACTATGTATAACAATGTGTTATCAATATAAAAATCATCGTGTGACTGATCTGTGACCTTCCGGTTTTGTTCTGGTTTGGCGTTGACCTTCTGATACGGAATCAGAGAATTTTGGGTTCGAGGATGGAGGTGAGGGTGGTGAAACGGTCGAAGACGGCTCACTGATCGCTCAGCGCGCGGGATATGTCTCGTGCTCCGTGGACGACTGCGACAACAATCACGGTCCCACCGACAGGTTTGTAGAAGATTACGTATCGTCCGAAAGCGATGCTCCGCAATCGTCCAGGCACATCAGTCCGCAATCGGCCAACGTATGGGTGGAGGGACAGTTTCAGACACTGACCCTCAAGCCGCTGAACAAATCTCTCGGCATTCTCTGGGCTGTCTTGCTTGATGAAATCGCGGATATCTGACAGGTCTTGTAGCGACCGCTGCGTAAACTTGACTTGCGGCATGGTTCACGATGCCCGGCAACCGGCTTTGAGACTGGCAAAAGCGGTGTCACCATCGATCAGCTGCCCAGCATCCATGTCATCAAGGCCCTCTTGGATATGCTGGCGGAGGGCTTCGAACTTCTCGGGGGCGCTTTCAACCGGTTCGACGGTCACGGAAAACCGAGCGGTGGCGGCTGGCCGTTGATGAAACCGCGCCACGATGCTCTCCGGTAGTTCGGAGGCAGGAATCTCGACGGTGAATGGTTCGGGGGCGGTCGTCATGTTTCAGCCCTGTCCAAACTCGGGGGTCATGGTCGGCATTGTAGCTTACGCAACGTCGTTTGTGATCCTGATGATCAGCATACCACCTGTGGTCCGGCATTCAACCCTGGCCCTGTGTTGCCCGCCCAAGCGCCCCGGCGGCAAGTATGCTACGCTGGCAGCCACGCCACCAAGCAGCCCTTGCCGCCCCTCCCTGAGCGACTTATGAATCCAGACGCTCCCAAAAGCGTCTGTCACGCAAGGTTGGAACTGATATCGTGATCGTCTCCGACGGGGAAAGATCGTTAACCATCCTCGCATGTAATTGCTGCCCTTGTGGCTCGAATATCGCCGCCACAGAATAGGCCTTTGCTGTACAGCTTTGGCCTATTCTGCGGAAATGGTCGCCGATACTTATGGAGACTTGCATTCTGCCTCCGAGTTAAGTGATGAAGACACCAGCATTGACCATTTCAAGGTCGCCTATCCCGGTCAGAACTTTCCTTTCTCGATCCGGAATACGTCTGGCTTCGTCGGGTTGGCGATGTAGGACAGCCTGAGCATCGCCTTCTTGAACTCGACCGGCTTGTCCTTGCTTGCCTTCTTTTCATCGGCGGGATCGACGATGGGTACCAACTGCAACACGACCATGCGGCCTTTGGCGTCTGCACCACGAAAAACCAGAACCGTTCCGTCCGGCAACCCCTGGTTCACGGCGACGCTGTCCTTGGCGTAGCTGCCCTTGTCGATAAAATATGATGCCAGGGCGTTGGTGGTCGGAACGATCTGCTTGGCATCGACACCGCCGTTATCGCCCCAGACCACGTTGACCTGGATCAGCTTGGAGGTGGTAGCCCCGAAAATGTAGGAGACCGTGGCCGGCGGCGAGTCCGTGATCAGCATCTTGCCGCGCACGATGAGAACGGAGGTGCGCTCGGTCTCGTTCACCGCTTTGGCAGGCTCATCGACATTGAAATCGGTTCTAATCGCCTTTTTGACCTCGGCCTCGGTCATGCCGAAATGGGCGGAGCGGTACCCGTCGATGGTCGCCGGCTCGGCAGTCTGCACAGGGTCACCACCAACTGATGCAGACGGCTTGCTGGTTTCGGCAAACGCGGCCGACAATCCGAGAACGGCCACCGCCGACATGGCGATCAACACGGACATTTTCTTCATTATGCGCTCCTGATAGCGAACAAGGGGAAGGGACGAGCCCAACGGAACAGACCGTGTTGGTCGATCCATCGGGCGTATTGGAGGTAATCGGGGTCACGAGAGAGGTGCCATTCCTCGGTCTTGGCCCGCAGCAGGTAGATGCCGTTGAGACCGACCAGCAGCAGGCAATGGCGCAATGCCTCGTCGGGCGCGCCTTGACTGAGAAACGGCACCGAGATCAGCCACCACGTCAGATTCTTTGCGATGTAGGCCGGGTGCTTGGTCCAGCGATAGGGACCATTGGTGATGATGCCGCGATGGGTGAGATTGGAGAAACGGGCTCCGAATATCACCGTCGCCCAGACATAAACCCCCACCAGCGCCAAGATCGTTCCACCCCAGAGGCAATATGCGACCGGGAAATCCCACAGCCATTTCCCCCAGGTGTTGCCGGCGTCATAGGCGAGATACTGACGGCCGAATAGCGACCAGAACGGCTCGTAGCAGACCAGGGCTGCCGCCCAGCCGAGCAGAGTGGGTTCTGCTGATCGGATATGGGTGTCGGTCAGGCGCAGGGTCATCAGGTAGCCCATCGAGACCAGGGCGACATCGATGAAGTAGAGAAAATCATAGAGAAAATCGAACCACGCCTTGAAGCCGGTCAGGCTGGCGAGGTCGAAGGCGATATACTTCCCGAGACCGCTGCACATCGAGGTGAACATCAGCGGCAGGAAGAAGCCCTTGATCAGCCAGCCGAGCAGGTACTGCCCGAGTATCCGGGTATCAACCGCTTGCCATTGCAGCAGTGTCGCCATCCCCATGTGCCAGAGGCCATCGCGTGGCTCCGGCATGTGCCGGTCGATCAGGTAAATGTAGGGCAGTCCCAGCAGCAAGAGCGGCGGCACCACCACCCACAGCATCTGATAATAGCGATGGTAAAAGCTGCCGTGATACTCGGGAAACAGCCAGTAGAGAAAAGCCACGAAGCCCAGGCTGCCCAGCAGACCGGCAAATTTCACCAAAGCACGGCTCTGGGACGGATCGCTGTACCTGAAATCCATCCCGGTCGAACGGCGGTGGTGAACCTTATGCCAACCGAGATCGACCAGAAATATCGCCGCTGCCGTCATCGCCATCACGAACAACGCCGAAGACACGACGTTGTCGCCAAAGGGGTGTGAAATTCTCAGGACGCCGAGGGCAAGTACCAATGCCACCAGCCCCACGGCGGCAGTCGCGCCGTGGGTTGCGGATGGCGGTCGTTGTCCCAACGAAGAAACCATGTCGACCGGTGCGTTCCTGCCCGATTGATCCAAGTTCACGTTGTGGCACCCGGTCAGTTGCGTGCTTTCGATGCTCCAGACTCCGCCCGTTCAGAAATCACGATTGTCGAGGTTTGCCCGCCCACCGTCACCACCACCTGGATCGGAAGGCCGCCGTCTGGTACCGCCGATGCGACAAAAGTTCGAGTGTTGGCATCAAAGCGAATCCATGCTGGCAATGGTCCACCACTTTGTGTTGTGACAAGTACCGGGGCGTTGTTGCCGCCCGCGTCACGAACCTGTGCAGGCAGTGGGAAGGAGAAA
>CAIYCT010000523.1 GCA_903924765.1 uncultured Rhodospirillaceae bacterium
GACCGTATCGCCCACCACCATCTTTCCTTGCAAGGTCAGATATAAAGTGGCTCCGATCAGGGCCAGTTGAAACACTTGCATCCCTGAATAAAGCAGCAGATTCATGGCGGTGGCGAACCAGCGCAGCCGCTTCGACGCAGCCCGTTCCCGCCCCACCGCTTGGGCGACATTGTGGCTTTCTGTCGCGCCCTTGGCGAAGGCCCGAACCAAATCGGCATTGGTTACCAAATCGACGATCACCCCGGTCGAGGCGGAAACCTCGTCTTGAAACGCCTTGGACAAGGTCTTGCGACGCTTGGCCAACCACAGCGCGCCGCCCACATAGACGGGAGTCCAGACCACCACCAGCAGGGCCAAACCGGGATGGTCCAGACCGATGATCAACACGCTGATCACCACCGAGGCGATCACCCGCACGATGTCGCTGGTGACCAAATTCAGGATGGAAATGGAACTGTGCCCCGCCTGCTTGATCTTGGTCGCCAGCCGTCCGGCGAAATTGCTGTGGAAGTAATCGGGCGAATGATCCATCAGCCAGGAAAACAAGGTGACTTGAATTTCCTCACGCACATAAGGCGAGGTTTGCAGGTCGACGATTTCGCCCAAGCGATTGAACAATGCCGAGATGATCCACGCCCCGGCCAGAAATCCAAACGGACTCCACACGCCCGGCGTCCACAGGTCCCCTTGCTGGCTGACGCGCAACGCCTCGACCAGCCGCCCCAGGAAGATGGGTTCCAGCGACATGAACCCAATGCCGCCCAAAGTGCACAAGACCGCCAAAATCACCTGGATAGGATAGCGCTGCCATAAGAAACGCGCCAGGAATGCCATCGGCTCGGTCGGCAGATTGGCGGATGCCAAGCTGCGGTAATGGGTGGGGGGAAGAGCAGGGGAGGGGGTGACGGGATCCAACATCATCCGGTCATTTTAGGGCATTTGCTGGACGGTGGGAATGAGGCATGCCGATAAAAACCTGAGTGAAGGAGGTGTAATGCAGGAATTTGTGCTAAGACAGAAAGTGCAAATCTGTGTCAAGAGTTCCGTGAGGGGGCCAGTCGTGTCCGATAAATCCAAACCCAGTTCCGAAACACCCAAGTTTGATCCAGCCAAGTTTGATCCGGTTGAATCGTGGATCGATTTGACCCGGCAGTTCGGTCGCGCTCAGGCGGCATTCGCCGATTTCATGGAACGCAAGAAGACCGGCGACACCTTTCAAATTCCCGATCCCGAGGTGGTCAAGGATAGTTTCTCAAGCGCCTGGAGCAGCCTGTTGGGCAACCCCGAGCGCCTGGCCAAGGCGCAGTCCGACTTCTTCGCCTGTCAGACCCAATTGTGGCAGATGGCGGTCAAGCGCTTAGCGGGGGAACAGGTCGCGCCAGTGGCCGAACCGGTCAAGGGCGATAAGCGCTTTCAGGATCAGGATTGGACCGATCAGGCGGTGTTCGACGTGATCAAGCAAGCCTATTTAGTCAATGCGTCATGGCTGCAACGCACGCTGTCCGGAGCCGAAGGTTTGTCCATCGAGGACAAGCACAAGGTCGATTTTTATACCCGCGTCATGGTTGACGCTCTGGCGCCGACCAATTTCTTAATGACCAATCCCAAGGCACTGAAGGCGTCGCTGGAAACCGGTGGCCGCTCGCTGTTGGACGGGCTGAAGAATTTTGTCACCGACATGGAACGCGGTCAGGGCCAGCTGTCCATCAGCATGACCGATTACGACGCCTTCGAGCTGGGGCGCAATGTCGCCACCACGCCCGGCAAAGTGATCTATCAGAACGAGATGATGCAGCTGATTCAGTTCGCCCCCAGCACCCCAACGGTGCAGAGCGTCCCACTGTTGATCGTGCCGCCCTGGATCAACAAGTTTTACATTCTGGATCTGCGCGCCAGCAATTCCTACGTCAAATGGTGCGTTGACCAAGGTCTGACGGTGTTCGTGATTTCATGGGTCAATCCAGGGCCCGAGTTGGCCCACAAACGCTTCGACGATTACATGCTGCAAGGCCCCTTGGCGGCGCTGGACGCCATCGAGAAGGCCACCGGAATGAACAAGATTGGCATCGTCGGCTATTGCATCGGCGGCACTTTGACCGCCTGCACCTTGTCCTATTTGACCTCCAAGCGCGACAAACGGATCGTCGCCGCCACCTATCTGGTGACGCTCACCGATTTCCGTAAGGCCGGGGATATCCGAGTGTTCATCGACGAGCGCCAACTGGACCTGTTGGACCAGCACATGGAAGAGCGCGGCTATTTGGAAGGCCGCCATATGGCCAACGTGTTCAATCTGATGCGCGACAACGATCTGATCTGGTCGTTCGTGGTCAATAATTACTTGATGGGTAAAGAGCCCATGCCGTTCGATCTGCTGTATTGGAGCACGGATTCAACGCGCATGCCGGCCATGATGCACGGATTTTATTTGCGACAGATGTATCTGGAAAACAAGCTGATCGAAAAAGGCGGCATCACCTTGGATGGAGTCAAAATCGATTTGCGCAAAATCAAGATTCCCACCTACATGTTGTCCACCCGTGAGGATCACATTGCCCCCTGGGATGCGACCTATGCCGGAACCCAACTTTATGGCGGACCGGTTAAATTCGTTCTGGCCGGATCGGGACATATTGCCGGGGTGGTCAATCCGCCGTCGGCCAATAAATATCAGTACTGGCTCAATCCCGACCTGCCGCCCACACCGGAACAATGGCTGGAGGGCGCCGTATCCCATCCGGGGTCGTGGTGGACCGATTGGCGAGAATGGTTGCGTCCCCATTTGGGCGACGAGGTTCCGGCGCGCCAGCCAGGCGAGGGAGAATTGGCGGCCATCGAGGATGCCCCCGGTTCTTACGTTAAAGTCCGTTAGAGTTACCAGTGAGAGACCATGAAGAATAAGGCCATTACCGCTGCCGAGGCCATTGCCCTGATCAGCGATCATGATGTTTTGACCACTACCGGGTTCGTCCAAAGCTGCATTCCCGAAGCGTTGCTAGCAGCGCTGGAGCAGCGCTTCGTCGAAACCGGCAGCCCGCGCAACCTGACCTTGATCATGACGGCGGGGGCGGGCGACAGCAAAGGATTGGGCACCGGACGGTTGCATCACGAGGGCTTGTTGGGCCGGGTCATCGCTGCCAATTTCGGCCGCATGCCCAAAGTGGCGCAAGCGGCGTTGGATAATAAAATCCAGGCCTACAATCTGCCCCAGGGCGTCATTTCGCAATTGTACCGCGCCTGCGCCGCCGGCCAGCCCGGCTTGTTCTCGAAGGTCGGTTTGCACACCTATGTGGACCCGCGCCTGGGTGGCGGCAAGGTCAATGCGGTGACGACCGAAGACATCGTCAAACGGGTCGACGTGGATGGCGAGGAATGGCTGTTCTATAAGGCGACCAAGATCGACGTGGCCTTTATCCGCGGCACCAGCGCCGATCCATGCGGCAATATCAGCATGGAAAAGGAAGCGCTGACCTTGGACAATCTGGCTCAGGCCATGGCGGCGCGCAACAATGGCGGCATCGTCATCGCCCAGGTCGAGCGGATCGTCGAAGCGGGATCGATCAAGCCCAAGGACATCAAAGTGCCCGGAATTTTGGTGGATTGCGTCGTGGTCGCCGACCAGCCCGACCATCATCGCATGAATTACGGCACGGTCCATAATTCTGCCCTGGCGGGGGAAATCCGCGTTCCGGTAGAACATATGCCCAAGATGAATTTGGACGCCAAGAAGATCATGGCCCGGCGGGCGGCGGTGGAATTGCCGCTGAACGGCGTGGTCAATTTGGGCGTCGGCATCCCAGAAGGCATTGCCGCCGTGGCCAACGAGGAAAAGGTCACGCCCTATATCACCCTGACCACCGAAGCTGGGGCCATTGGCGGCGTGTTGGCCAGTGGGCCCAGCTTCGGTTCGACCACCAACGCCGATTCGATCATCGATCAAAATCAGCAATTCGATTTTTATGACGGAGGCGGGCTGGACATGACCTGCCTGGGCATGGCCGAATGCGACGAGCAGGGCAATGTCAACACCAGTCGGTTCGGCGGTCGGCTCAACGGCTGTGGCGGCTTTATCAATATCAGTCAGAATGCTAGGCGCGTGATCTTCGCCGGAACCTTCACCACCGGCGGGCTTGAGGTTGGACTGACCAACGGCGAACTGTTGATCCTGAAAGAGGGCGCTACCCAGAAATTCATCAAGGCGGTGGAGCAGGTCACCTTTAGCGGCCAATACGCTCAAAGCCGCGCCCAGCCGGTCTATTACGTCACCGAACGCTGCGTGTTCAAACTGACCGGGGCGGGCGTCGAATTGATCGAAGTGGCGCCCGGCATCGATATCGAGCGCAACATCCTGCCGCATATGGGATTTATGCCTCTCATCAACAATCCCAAGCCCATGGACCCGCGTGTGTTCCGCGACCAGCCCATGGGGCTGTTGGCGGACATTCTGAACATCAGCATCGCCGAACGGATCAGCTACGACCCCACCCGCAATATCCTGTTTCTTAATCTGGTCGGTTTTGACGCCCGCACCAAGAACGATCTGGTCACCTTGCGCATGGCGTTGATCCGCTCCTGCGTCAAGGCGGGCAAGCGAGTGAACGCGGTAGTCAATCACGACGGCTTCAACATTGAAGAGCATTTGTTGGACGATTACGCCGAGATGATCCGATTCATGCTCGATCAGTATTTCGCCTCCACCACCCGCTATGGCACCAGCGCCTTCCTGCGGTTGAAAATGAAGGATGCCCTCGGCAAACGAGGCATTTCGCCGCACATTTTCGAGCGCAAGGAAGAGGCTCTGGCCTTTGTGGAAAAAATGGCCGGACGGGCTGATACGACTCAATAATTGAGGCAAGAGTCACGGCAAATTCATTTGTAGCGGCCTTTTGTGTGCGGTAGGTCAAATCGTCCGCGCAAAAAAAGACAATAATAATCATGGAAAAATTTAGCCGTCGCATCTTCACTCCAAGCAGGGAGCCGTTTATATCATGTCCAATATTAGCGATCCGTCCAAAGTCATTTTAGAGACAGCGTTGACCCCAAAATTGGGCAATCCCGCCGTGGTGCAGGGCTGTTTAACGCTAATCAGATAGCCTCGTAGGCGAGAATGTGATCGATGCTGA
>CAIYCT010000524.1 GCA_903924765.1 uncultured Rhodospirillaceae bacterium
CGACATGATCATCGAATCCTTTAAAGCCGTGCGCGGCGGTTTGCTGCCCGCTTTGCATGCCTTGCAGGAAGAATTCGGGTTCATTGACGACAGCGCCATGCCGACCTTAGCCAAGACGTTCAACCAGACCAGCGCCGATGTGTTCGGGGTCATCACCTATTATCACGACTTCAAGCGCGCCCGTCCTGGCCGCTACACCATCAAGGTCTGCCGTGGCGAGGCCTGCCAGGCCATGGGCGCGGAAGACCTGATCGCCGACATTAAAAGCCGGTTGAAGGTGGATGTGGGCGGCAAGACGGTCGATGGCGAGTTCTCGTTGGAACAGGTGTTTTGCTTGGGCAATTGCGCCCTGTCCCCGGCCGTCATGGTCGATCACGCCTTGTATGGACGGGTCAGCCCGTCGCGCATGGACAGCATTTGCAAAGGATTGCGGGCATGAGCCAGATCACCGTTTACGTCCCGATTGATTCCGCCGCCCGCTCGGTTGGCGCCGACGAGGTGGCCCAAGCCATCCAAGCCGAAGCCGACCAGCGCGGTGTGGACATTAAACTGGTTCGCAATGGCACGCGCGGCATGCTGTGGCTGGAGCCGTTGGTGGAAGTGGCAACGCCTGCGGGCCGAGTCGCCTATGGTCCGGTGGACGCGGCCGACGTGGCCGGTTTGTTCGAAGCCGGATTTCTGACCGGCGCGGACCACCCCTTAAGCCATGGCCTGACCGACGAAATTCCGTGGTTGAAAAATCAAGACCGGGTGACGTTTTGCCGTCTTGGTCTTACCGATCCGCTGAACCCGGATGAATACCAAGCCTTGGGCGGCATCGACGGGTTGAAAAAAGCCCTGGCTCTGACGCCCGACGAAATCATCGCCGAAATCACCCATTCGGGTCTGCGCGGTCGCGGCGGCGCGGCAACCGGCACCGGCAACAAGTGGAAGAGCGTCAGCCACGAACAGGCGGATGAAAAATTCATCTGCTGCAACGCCGACGAAGGCGACAGCGGCACCTACGCCGACCGTATGGTGATGGAAGACGATCCCTTCATGCTGCTGGAAGGCATGGCCATTGCCGGTATCGCCGTGGGAGCGACCCAAGGCTATATCTATCTGCGCTCGGAATACATCCAAGCCAAGGAACATCTGGAAAAAGCCATCGTGCTGGCCACCAAACGCAATTGGCTGGGCGCGCATATTCTGGGCAGTGCCCACTCGTTCTTCGTCGAGGTGCGGGTCGGAGCGGGTTCGTATGTGTGCGGCGAACAGACCGCCATGCTGGAAAGCCTGGAAGGCAAACGCGGCATCGTCCGGGCGCAGCCTCCGGCTTTGACCCAGGTCGGACTGTGGGGCAAGCCCACCGTGGTCAACAATGTGCTGACCCTGGCCACCGCTCCGGTCATTTTGGCCAAGGGCGGCGCGCACTATAAAGCCTATGGCGTCGGTCATTCGCACGGCACTCAATCCTTCCAATTGGCGGGCAACATCAAGCAAGGCGGCTTGGTGGAAAAAGCTTTCGGCATTTCGCTGAACGCCTTGATTCACGAGTTCGGCGGCGGCACCGCCACCGGCAAGCCGGTTCGCGCCGTGCAAGTGGGCGGTCCGTTGGGCGCCTATATCCCGGTCAAGAATTTGAGCGTTTCAGGCGATTACGAAAGCATCGACGCCATCAACGGCATCATGGGCCATGGCGGCATCGTGGTGTTCGACGAGACCGTGGACATGGTCAAGCAGGCCCGGTTCGCCATGGAATTCTGCGTCGTGGAATCATGCGGCAAATGCACGCCGTGCCGCATCGGCTCGGTGCGCGGCATGGAAATCCTGGACGATATTCTGGCGGGCGAGGATTTGGACTCCAACATCGCGCTGTTGCAAGACGTGTGCGACGTGATGGTGGACGGCTCGCTGTGCGGCATGGGCCGCTCCACGCCTCTGCCGGTGCAAAGCGCCCTGGATCATTTCCGTGAAGATTTCAACCGCCCCGCCCAGCGGCGGGTGGCTTAAGAATTAAGGAGACGCCGACTATGACCGCGTTGAACAAGAACACCGATCACGGCACGCCACCGGTCAAAAGCGACAAGATGGTCTCGCTGGAAATCGACGGTCGTCCGATCACGGTGCCCGAGGGCACGTCGATCATGCGGGCGGCCTCGCTGGTGGGCATCACCATTCCGCGCCTGTGCGCCACCGATCATTTGGACGCGTCCGGCTCGTGCCGTTTGTGCTTGGTGGAAATCACCGGCCGCAAGGGCATCCGCGCGTCGTGCACCACGCCGGTGGCCGCCGGAACCAAAGTCATCACCCAAAACGACCGCATCGCCAAGATCCGCAAGGCGACCATGGAGCTCTACATTTCGGACCATCCGCTGGACTGCCTGACCTGCGCCGCCAACGGCGATTGCGAGTTGCAGGATATGGCCGGAGCGGTGGGCTTACGGGAAGTGCGCTACAAGCCCAAGCACACCCACATCGCCGCCGAAAGCGATTGCAGCAATCCCTATTTCGACTACAACCCGTCTTTGTGCATCACTTGCAATCGCTGCGTTTCCGCCTGCCAGGACGTGCAAGGCACCTTCGCCCTGACCATGGGCGGACGCGGTTTCGAGTCGCGGGTGACGCCGGGCATGGATCTGGGCTTTAGCAATTCCGATTGCGTGTCGTGCGGATCGTGCGTGCAAGTCTGCCCCACCGGCACCTTGATCGAGAAATCGGTGGTCGCGGCGGGCAAGCCCGAACACACGGTCATCACCACCTGCGCCTATTGCGGCGTCGGCTGCTCGTTCAGGGCCGAGATGAAGGGCGACGAAGTGGTGCGCATGGTGCCTTACGCCGAAGGCGGCGCCAATGAGGGCCATTCTTGCGTCAAGGGCCGCTTCGCCTGGATCTTCGCCACCCACGCCGACCGCGTCACCAGCCCGATGATCCGCGACAAGATCACCGATCCGTGGAAGGAAGTGACGTGGGAGGAAGCCATCGCCTTCACCGCCGCCGGGTTCAAGCGTCTGAAAGACAAGTACGGTCCCGAAGCCATCGGCGGCATCACCTCGTCGCGCACCACCAACGAAGACGTCTATGCGGTGCAAAAGATGATCCGGGGCGCGTTCGGC
>CAIYCT010000525.1 GCA_903924765.1 uncultured Rhodospirillaceae bacterium
AGAGGGCGTTACAAAAAAAATGGCCCCAACTCGAAGCTGGGGCCAGGTCATCATGAGAGGATGAAGACGCATCCACCTCTCTCTAAGCACGTAACATGCCAAAGGCGGAACACCATACTTTCTGCGGATAATTACGAGCAATTCTGTATTGTGCCATTTGATTG
Organism: uncultured Rhodospirillaceae bacterium; assembly: GCA_903924765.1. Taxonomy (GTDB): domain Bacteria; phylum Pseudomonadota; class Alphaproteobacteria; order Rhodospirillales; family Magnetospirillaceae; genus CAIYCT01. The sequence continues at coordinate 165 of CAIYCT010000525.1, forward strand.
GCGGACGATTTCTGACCCAATAAGGAGGCAATGATCGAAAACGAGGCGTCACAATAGTGTCACAGATGTTTTTTAGGCAATTGCCCTCTCGGGCCTATAATTTACGGGTGACGAAACCAAATCGCGACGGAAAAATCTCCCCTAATTCGCGCTGCTAACGTCCCTGCTGGTTCCAAGACCCGCCCATGGTCTGGACAAGATGGATGTAGTCGAAAAGGTCGCTCAGCATGAAATGCCTGTTCTCAATGGCGCTCATATGGGTGACCGTATTGGGGTCACCATCAAGATAGCGGAAGGCAGTAGCGCGGAATTGTTCGGGCAGGCTTAGGTTGAAGGGCGAGGGTTTGGTCAGCATCCGGCAAACCTGATCGAACAGCAGCCTGAATCTCTCGTCCTCTGGTTCTAGGTACACATCGCCGAAATCAGTCTTGTAGCGGCCAAACAGAGCAAGGTAATCGTCACTATCGGGTTTCTGGTCCATCGATCCGCTTCCTCCATGTCCGCGCCCTCAAGGCAGGCAAGAACGATGCCATAGGTTTTGTCGTCTGGGATGTCCACGGTCTTACGGATATCAAGGCCAAGTGGGGTATCGGGTTGTCGCGTTCGCGACATTCCGGGCCTGGAAACCAGTCGTTTGGGAACCATCGGCGCTGGTAAGAAACTTGCAACCCTTGGCAGGGTCTTCCATTTTCAAGAAAGCACTCACCATGGCCTTCACTTCCATTTGCCCCAGCAACGCCATCAGCGAAGGCGGCATGGGCCTGTTTCGCGCCGGCAAGAAAAGCGTCGTTTTGCTGTGGCCCCAGGGCGGAGAACTGGCGGCTTTTCGTGGACGCTGCCCCCATGCCGACGTGCCCCTGGACGGTGCGATCTTCAACGGGCGCATCCTGACCTGCCCGCACCACAATTGGGGGTTCGACGGAACCACCGGCAAGTGCGCGACCCATCTTGTTGCCACCAAACTACATCCCTACCCCGTGCGTGTGGAGGGCGACGAGATCCAGGTGGATGTGGGGCCGATCAAGCCCGAGCGCCCGTCCGTGTGATGGAGCGCCCATCATGACCGTCGCAGCTGATTGGGTCATCTGGAACGGCTCGCTGGGGATTGTCGACATGGTAGCGATCGGACCAAGCGCCGAGGGAAAAAGCGGTCGGAACGCCTTTTTGGCCCCGCCCTACGACATGGTCGGCCCGTTTAGCCTGGACGAGTTGGAAACCCAGGGCCGGATTTCGTTCGGCGAATGCATCGTGATGTCGCGGCTGCGTTGGCAGGAAGAGCAGGTGGAACTGCGGCTGGCGGGGCGAGAGAAACGACGCATTCTCTACTCACGTCTGATGCTTGACGATAACGAAACCGAACACCGCGAGGTTCTGGATTTGCCCAAGGACGGCACGCTCGAGGCAGCGGAAATCAACGCCGCCTTTCGGCGGGTCGCCAAGACCGCGCATCCTGACGCCGGCGGCGACAGCGAACACTATCGCAGCATTGCCGAGGCGCGTGACGCGCTGTTGGAAATTTACGGAAGCAGTGAGAACTGACCAAGAAACACGCCTGAAAACACTTACCTAACAAAGCGTTGTGACCGAGCATGTGTCCTCACCCGCCAGCCCTTCAAGCTCTGCGAACCATGAACATTTGCAAATCCATAATTCCTATATATCTTTATTGAAAGGGGGGGGGCGAATGACCCAACCAAGAAAGGGAAGTTTCGACTAGGGGATTGAATGCACATTTTGCAGCTAAAAACGGGGGCGTGCATTTAATTGTGCGAAGGCAATGCAAGGCAATATTAAAATAGAACTCCGCGCCTATGGCCCGGAACTCAGTCCCGAGGAGAGGCAGGTTTTACTGAACCGGGTCTATCTGCTTGATCCGAATTTGGTGATGTGGCGGGAGCTGCCGGTTCTGAGCGTCTTCCATATCGAACTTTTCGGTCAGAAAGTTGGCGAGCTTACCGCTGGATTGACCTCGTTTTCAGTCATTGTGGATCTGACCGAGGCCGAACGACCCAATGCGGAAATCCGCGACTGCTTGCGGCGGCTGTTCAACTCCTATCCCAATCTGGACTATATTGCTGTTTTTACTGGGGAAAATTGGATCAGTAATCTTGTTGCCAAATTTGTTCTTAGCGGCAGCCTAGGCACAGCCAAGTTCTCGGTTCACAAATCGCAGGCGGAAGCCTTGGAGGCCATCCGCACCAAACGCGGTCCCCAGGACGAAGTCGGCATCATGAAATACATCGTCGAGATCAACGCTGGAAAATGCTCGATTACCGACGAATTAATCGCCAAGCAATCCAATCGCGAGACTCAGGAAATCCTGAGGGCGAATTACCCGACACCGAAAGAGCAATCACTACGTCCTTGTCGGTTAGATTCCGTTTCAATTGTTCTGTAAAAACAGCGTCAAAATCACTGTCGTTAGCCCAAGCAGTGATGAGTCCTACGTTGTC
>CAIYCT010000526.1 GCA_903924765.1 uncultured Rhodospirillaceae bacterium
ATTAAATTTGACGCAGACGGGCGCCCAAGCAATCAACCGCGTGGCGCGCCGAGCAAATAATCCTTTCGCACTTATGACCCGCTTAGGCGGGTTTTTTTTCGTCCGTCCCCGCCGCTAACCCTGAAATTTGCTGGTCTGACCCGACCTAGACCGGCCTAGGGTTTATCCCAATGAGCCAAAACACTCTACATCTGTTGACTTGCTTACTAAACACCTGTAGAGTTCTTCTTGTGCGCCAACCAACCGGCGCAAGGAGACCCGAAATGCAAAACGCCCATGTCGCACAACCCATCATGGACGTCCTGAACGGGTTTTTCAAGCCGGCCGAGATGTTTCACGGCCTGCGCCCCGAGGTCCGGTACCTCATCCAGTGGGACAACGCATCGAAGCGTTACCCCGTTCGCGTTGTCACCACTTACGGCATTTGCCTTGGCTACTTCCGCCATGACCGTGACGCAATCCAGTTTTGCAAGGAGAACTAGTCATGAAACCAACCTGGATCGACCTAGTTTTTTATATCCCGCCAACCGAGAAGCAATGGCCTGATTTCCGCGAGTGGGCTTATGGCGTTGCCTTCGTGCTGGTCTTTTATGTCGCCGTGCCTTGGCTGATGGGGAGCTGAGATGAAAGTCGGAACGAAAGTCAAAGTGGTCATCAGGAACCTCGTGAGTCCCGACGCCTACGAGTCTGCGACGGTCTGCCGCGACGCGCACCGCAAATCAAACCCTGACGGCTTTGTGCTTGTCAGGTTCGACAAGGACCGCGCGCGGCTGCGTGTCCACCAATCAAACATGGAGCGTTTCTGATCATGACAACCCTAGACGCGGTCGATTACGACCTTAACCGCCACCTTGCATCCATAGATCGCGCGGAGGCTCGTGAGGGCGCCGTCGAGCAGCGCGCCGCCGAGATGCTTGAGCCGAAAGGCGATTACTTCCCATTCACGGCGCTCAACCTAGCCGAGGCTCTCGCGGAGTTGGCCTGCAACGCGATGGGAGCAACGCCCGCCTTTGCTCCTGCGGCAGCCGCATTCGCCGCAGGTGACCACAAGACAGCCGGCGAGTTGATCGGCGCGCTGGTCCACGATTATTGGGCCAGGAATGCCGAACAACAGGCAGAACACGAGGTCGACACCGATTGCCAGAGATGCTTTGGGCGAGGCTGCATGAAATGCGACCCGCCAGACCGCGACGATTTCTGATTCACCCACAAAACAAACCGGAGAGATTTATGGGAACCGCATTAGAAACCCTTAACACCTACGTCTACAGCGCGGAGAACTCGTTTGCTTCTGTGCTGGTCGACCGATCGATTAACTTCGAGCGCGAGGCTGGTTTCGCCATCCAGACAATTTCGGCAAATGACTACGCCCTCGGGATCGCAGTCAAGAACAGGCCGTCGGTCATCAACGCCGTAACGAACATTGCGGCGATCGGGATCAGCCTGAACCCTGCCAAGAAACAGGCCTACCTCGTCCCGCGAGGCGGCGCGATCTGCCTGGACATTAGCTATATGGGCCTGATGGATCTGGCGATGGCCACAGGGTCTATCAGGTGGGCGCAGGCCTCGCTTGTCCACGAGCATGACGCCTTTGGCCTGAACGGCTTTGACAAGCCGCCGACGCACAACTTTAACCCCTTCGCCAAGGATCGTGGCGACATCGTCGGGGTCTATGTTGTGGTCAAGACCGCAGACGGCGAGTACCTGACGCACACGATGACCATCGACGCGATCATGGCGATCAAGGGAAGGTCTGAATCTGGCAAGAAAGGCAACGGCCCTTGGGCGTCAGACTTTGGCGAGATGGCAAAGAAAACCTGCGTCAAGCAGGCATACAAATACTGGCCCAAGACGGATCGCCTAGAAAAGGCCATCCACTACCTGAACACGGACGGCGGCGAAGGAATCGACACCAAGCGCATCGAGGCGCGCACAGACGATTACATCGACGCCGATCCGATCATCGACGGCCTGCGAAACACGACCACCATCGAGCAGATGAAGGCTTATTGGGCCGAAAAGAACGGCCTGCTTGCCGGTCAGCAGCAAGATCACCAGCGCCTCAAGGATGCGTACCTGGCCCACCTCTCGCGCCTTAAAGCCCAACAAACCGCCCCAACAACCACCGAGCAGGAGCAATCATGAAATTTATAAATTGCGTACAAGGCACGCCCGACTGGTTCGCCGCGCGCGCCGGAGTCATCACCGCAAGCATGGCGCGCGTCGCCTGTGAAACGCTGAAGAACGGCGACCCGTCGCAGGCCAGCAAGGATTACGCCTACCGGGTTGCGGTCGAGCAGATTTACGGCGAAACCACCGAGGACGTTTATCAGACTTGGGAAATGCGTCGCGGCACCGAGCTAGAGCCGGTCGCGCGGATCTGCTACGAGGCCAAGACCGGAAACCTCGCGCAGGAATCAGGGATTGTCCTGACAGACGATGGTGTTTTCGGATACTCGACCGACGGGTTTGTCGATGACGATGGGTTGATAGAGATCAAATGCCCGAACGCGGCGCGCAAGATTGTCGAAATGTGGGAGACCAGCAACCTTGACGAGTACATGCACCAGATCCAGTTCGGCCTTTGGATCACCTCCCGCAAATGGTGCGACTTCATCCTCTACGCCCCGCAGCTTGAACGCGTCGGCAAACACCTGTTCGTAAAGCGGGTTGAGCGCGACGAGGACTTCATCGAGAAGATGGAGGCGCAGCTCGTCAAGTTCTTCTGGCGCGTCCAAGGGCACGTCGACAAGCTCGGCGGCACCGCGATTGTCGAGTCGGAGAAGGCTGCAAAGGAGGCCATTGAGGTGGCAGCGGCAAAGCCAGATCCGATCATCATCGAGCCAGGCGAGCCGACGCCGAAGTATTCGGATCTGGCGGGTCCAGACCTTCACAAGATTGCATCGTCCGTCGCCTTTGAATACGGCGTCGACGTCAAGACCGCGCGCGTTTGGATTATCAGCGCGGTCAAGCAAGAGGCGAAGGTGGCGGCGTGATCAACGATTACCTCGTCCTGTTCGCCGGATCGATGGCGGTCAGCCTAATTGTCCTCTGGTGGATGCACAGACCATGAATAACCAAACACGAGCGAAGCAGGCCAAATTAGCCCGGATTCTCGACTTATGCCGGGGCGGAAAGACCAGCGAGGAAATCTCTGAACACCTCGGGATACCCGAATCAACGCTCGGGAATTTTCGCGCTGAATTGCTGCTTGCAAGACAGATATACAAAGTCATCCCCGAGGTCGTTTATTTCAAGGGCATGGGGCCGGTTCCCTGTTACTTCGTGGCCACTGGGACGGAGTGCCACCGGGAGCCGCCTGTGATACGCCCAAAGGATGCGCACGATCCCGATATTAATTGGGACTTCGTCCACGTCATGCACAAGATTCTGCACCTGGGGGCGATATGACAACGCCATTGATCCGGGAATGGATGCGCACACTGATTGAAGGCAAGATTGATCCGGTCGAAGTGACTTGGTTCGACATATCCTCTGTTGACCTGATGACGCCAGGGAATGCGGGACTGTTGACCGAGTGCCGGCCACCGTTCGAGAAGTGCGTCGTGCTGCATCGAGGCCCGTCAAAAACCCACGCAAGTTATGACGTGATGATGGTCGTGATTGGCGATGACCCGAGCAAGCCCATCTGCGTCACTTGCTGGAAGGGGCCGACGGGCAACATGCCAAGACGAGTCCCGATGATGATGTACACGATCATTGACGGCGAGATCAAGTATGGCCCGGCTGGTGACGATCCGGTCAATGAAGATGAAGCTCGGATGATCTTGGGGTTTGTTGCGTCATGGTATCGGTCACTTGTGTCGGGCTGCGAAGCCTACCGCCCCGAAGTCGCGCCCACGTTCACGAACCGCCGCAAGATTGCGCAGGGCAAGAAACCGTCCTACGACTGGCACACCGTCATCATCGAGCCGCAGAAACCGAAGTCGGAGTCGCTTGGCGGCACTCACGCATCGCCGCGTCTGCATGACCGTCGCGGACACCTGCGCAAATACAAGTCAGGCAAAACCGGATGGGTAAAGGCGTGCAAAGTCGGCAATGCCGCGCTGGGGACTGTATTCCATGACTACGAAGTGAGGGCAGCATGATCAAGATCGCAATCGGCGTAGTAATCGTTCTGGTCATCGCCATCGTGGTCGCTGGCGTGGTGATGGCTGCAATGAATTATGGAGAGGATGAATGAGCGCACTTGAACGAGTTATCGCAGAGCAACAGGCGAA
>CAIYCT010000527.1 GCA_903924765.1 uncultured Rhodospirillaceae bacterium
CCATTGTAACAATCCTGTGCGATTACGGCACCCGCTATCAAAGCAAATTGTTTAATCCGGCTTTTTTAAAGGAAAAAGGGCTTCCCGTTCCGTCCTGGCTTGAATAAAGTGGGGCGATCAAAGCCACGGAGGTTGTCCCTTGGAATATGCCAAGCCTGATTCTCTTGTTTCCACCCAGTGGTTGCAAGACCATTTGACTGCGCCTGACGTTCGGGTGGTCGACGCCAGTTGGTTTCCCCCCAATACAGGTCATTCGCTCCGTCAGGAGTATAAGGACAGCCATATTCCTGGGGCGGTGTTTTTCGATATCGACGATATCGCAGCTATCGGCGAAGCTCTGCCGCCGCATATGCTGCCCCCGCCCGAGAAGTTTGCCAGCCGCGTGCGCAAATTGGGTCTGGGCAATGGCAATCGTCTGGTGATTTACGACGCTAGCGGCTTCTGCATGGCGGCCGCTCGGGTGTGGTGGATGTTCAAGGTGTTCGGTCACCGCGATGTGTCGTTGTTGGACGGCGGTTTGGCCAAGTGGGTGTCCGAAGGCCGTCCTACCGAGGATTTGCCGCCGGTGCCGCGCGACCGCCATTTCCTGCCCCGGGTCAATACGTTGCTGGTGCGGGGCTTCGATCAAGTGCGCTACAACATCAAGTCTGCCAAGGAATTGGTGGTCGATGCGCGGTCACCCGAACGCTTTGCCGGCAAGGGCAACGAGCCGTGGCCGGTCAAGCATGTGGGACACATTCCCGGAGCGGTCAATCTTCCCTTCACGGATTTGATCGATGCCACGACCAAGACCATCAAACCGGCTGAAGTCATCAAGGACCGTCTGACGCAAGCGGGCATCACTCCCGACCGTCCGGTCATCGTGTCTTGCGGCTCGGGCGTCACCGCCTGCGTGGTGGCGTTCGCCATGGATTTGGTGGGGTATGAAAACTATTCGGTCTATGACGGGTCATGGGCCGAATGGGGCAATCGCGACGACGCTCCTGTCGAACTCGGGTGATATTGAAAGCAGGCTGATTATGGACTATTCGATCGCGCCGCATGTGGCCTCCGTCGAAGTGTTGTTCCGCAAGCCGTTCTGTGTCCGCCGCATTTTCTGCGTCGGTCGCAACTATGCCGACCATGCGCGTGAGATGGGGGCCAACCCCGAGCGCGAACCGCCGTTCTTTTTCACCAAGCCAGCCGATGCGGTGGTGGCCAACCACAAGGCAATGCCTTATCCCCCCGCCACCAAGAATCTCCACCACGAGGTCGAGCTGGTGGTGGCCTTGGCGTCCGGCGGTCACGACATTCCGGTGGACAAGGCCAATGACCATATCTTCGGCTATGCCTTGGGGCTGGACATGACCCGGCGCGATCTGCAATCCGCCGCCAAGGAAAAGGGCCAACCGTGGGACATGGGCAAGGGCTTCGATCATTCCGCCCCGATCAGCGCCATCACGCCGTTATCCATGATCGGGATCTTAACCGCCGGACCGTTGCAATTGTCCGTCAACGGAGCCGTGCGGCAAAAGGGCGATCTGTCCGAAATGATCTGGTCGGTTCCGGAAGTGATTTCCTATTTGTCGGGTTTGGTGGAGTTGGCTCCGGGCGATCTGATCTATACCGGCACGCCCTCGGGCGTGGGGCCGGTGGTCAAGGGCGACCGGCTTGAAGCCAAGTTCCCGGGTCTGGAAACCCTGTCGATTACGATCTCGTAGCCTTGATGGCGTCGAAGGTTTCGGCCATTTCCGCTTCACTGATGTCTTGGACCTGAGCGGCTGCCAGCGGGTTCTTTCCGCTCAGCCAGTGGTCAAGGGCGGCATCGTCGTTCAGGGCGATGGTCAGTGCGTGATTAAGCTCGAAAACGCCCCAGGCCAAATTGTGCTCTCGCAGCGCCGACTGTAAAGAGTTCTGCACCAAAGACCGCACCAATTGGTGCGGTTCGGAATAGGCTATTTCCACTGCCAGGCCCTTGGCCGCATCCACGCAATCCTTGACCGAATAGGATGCGTGGCCCCGGCATGCCAGGGGGCGAACCGAATAGATGCTGCATGCGCCTGCGGACAGAATGAACGGACATTGACGGCGGAGTTTGACGCGTCCGGGCTCGTCCAGGTCGCGGGTGACGGTATCGGCGGCGAAAATTCGGTCGGGCAAGACCGTCCTTAACTCTGGGTTGGCCTTGATGGCTTTGGCAATCAAGAAAATTTCCGGCGCGGTCGCCAGTACCCGCAAGGTGCAGCAGGTGGCGCAGCCCTTTTGACAGTCCAGTTCCGGTTGTCCCTGGCACAGTTGAGTGGTGGTTTCTTCGCATCTGTCGAAGGCGACGGCAAGAGTGTCGTCGATGGCTTGCGCCTTGCCGACTTTATCGGTCAGAATCCGCTCGAAATCCCGATGCAGCCGGTTGAAAAAGGAAAGCGGATCGAAGGCGTGTTGGTCGGGCATCGTTTGGAACCGGCTGTGTCAGTTTTGTTAAGCAAAATTATGGGGACGCCGTACCTAGAGCGCAAGACCTTATCCAAAGATGGTTATAAGTTTTGGACTTATTACGCTTGTCGGGCATGGCCGATGTGATAGCCCTGAACATAATCGATGCTCATCTGCTGCAAAATGTCCAGGATTTCTGCGCTTTCGACAAATTCGGCAACGGTGCTGATGCCGATGTCGCGACAGAGGTTGGACAGATTCTGCACCAAGGCCCGGTCGATTTTCGAATGCAAGATATTGCGCACGAAGGATCCGTCGATCTTGACGAAGTCGAACCGCAACTCACGCAAATAATGGAACGAGTTATAGCCGCTGCCGAAATCGTCCAAGGCGAAGGCGAAGCCTTTGCTGCGCAGATTGGTCAGGAAACGGCGCATGCTGGTCATGTCGCCGATGGCGTCGCGCTCCAGGATTTCAAAAACAACCATATTGGGAGGGATATTGAAGGCTGCGCACATTTCCTCGGCATAACCAAGAATGCCTCGGCCTTCGATCTCCTGAGCGGACAGATTGATGAACAGGCGATGGCTGGACCCGTTGGCGATGGCTTTCTGCAAAGCCGTCAAAGACTTGTTGATGATCAGTCGATCCAGTTCTCGGCCCATGGAATATTTCTCCATGGCCTCGATGAAAATGCCGGCGGAAATGGTTTGTCCATCCGGTTGGGTCATTCGTGCCAAGGCTTCCTTGGCGAACAGTTCGCCGGTGCGGGCGTTGACGATGGGTTGGAAGTAGGGAACGATTCGATCTTCCCGCAAAGCTTGGCGCAATGTTTCGGCGTAATCGCGGGTCGTTCTGGTCTGTTCAACCTGCGCGGACACGGATTCCACCGTGCAGGCTCCATCTTTGCCCAGCGCCTTGGCCCGGTACATGGCGGCATCGCCCCCGGCCAGCAAATCGGCGATATTGTCGGCGTCATCGGGAAAGACGGCCACGCCAACGGATAGGGTCATATGAAAGGTCTTGCCATCCGTGGTGGTAAAGTCAAGATTGCGCACGGCGGCGCAAATGCTTTCAGCGACTTTCTTGGCTCCGTCGCGGTCGGTTTCCGACAAGATCATGGCGAATTCGTCGCCGCCGATCCGGGTCGCCAGATCGCCTTTGCGCGCCCGTTTTTCCAGGATGTTGGCAATGAGCCGCAGCGCTTCGTCTCCCACCGTATGGCCGTACGAATCGTTAATGTCCTTGAAGTCATCCAGATCCAGCAATAGGACCGAATATTTGTGATCGTGCCGTTCTGATCGTCCGGTTTCAATTTCCAGCATGGCGTTGAAATAGCGGCGGTTGTAAATGCCGGTCAACGGATCGTGAATGGAATAGAATTCCAATTCGTTTAGGGTCTTGGTCAAGACCTTGCTAGAGCCGATCACCATGACCATCACCGATAAAATGGCGCCGATGATGGTTTCCTCTTGCGGCGCCAGTTCCTCGTTGGAGACGAACGCCACACCCAACAAACCCGCCAATTTAGGCGTGTATTCCGGCACCTTGACAGTAATCATCCGCATATTGTCGATGTGTTCGACCTTGCGCACCGGAATTTCCACTTCTTCCACATCCCAGGCGATATCATCATCCAGGCCCATTTTTTGCGCCATCTGCCGCATCAGATCGTTGCGGACGCTGTCTTTGACCTCTTTGGAATAGGAGCCCATGTAATACACATACAGGGACAGGGCGTGCTCTTCCGAAAACGCGATGAAAAAGAAATTGAACGAAAAAATGGCGTTGAAATCTTCCAGAATTTCCCGAACGAACGATTGCCACTGGCTGATGCGTTCGTGGGACAGAATGATGCGTTCCAGCACCCGGCTCTGTCGTTCCAACAGATCCTTTTCGATCAAGGCGCTGCCCAGGGTCAACAGGGTTTTGTTGGTGTCTCTGACCAGGCTCTTCGTCGCGTTCTTGCCGGTATCGTGTTGCCGTCCGATTTGACTGAACAAGATATCCAGGGTGTGATTAAGACTGTGGCAAGCTTGGGCTGCATTGTCGATGGCGGCGGAGAATTCCACTGGCGCATGATCGACTGCATCTTGCAGCAGATCGACGATCTGCCGCTGGGTGGTCTTGATCAAGTCCGCCACCGCATCGGTAAAGGCGACGGTTCGGGTTTGGCTTTCCAGCAGACAGGCCAAGCGCTGGGTGGTGCTCAGTCTTAGATCGCTTAAGTGGGTGAGATTGATTTCGGTCATTTGGCGGGAGTGGAGTCCGCGAAAGCCCCGTTCGGTCCAAGCAAATCAATGCCGCATTGCAAGGCGCCGAACCAGTCAAGGAAGTCCCGCACCGCTTTGCCGCGATAAATCGGTCCATGCTGCGGGGCGATAGCGTCGATTTCCAAATTTTCTATGGTTTTAAGCCAACATTGGATCGCCTTGTTCGACCCCATATAGCGGCGATGGAAGCCCTCCACATTGGGCAAATGGGCGGCAAAATTGTCCACGAACGGCGTTTGATCATCGTTGGGCATGGTTGCCGCGCCAATATCGCCGGTAAACAAAATGCGCGAGACCGGATCGTAAACGTTGATATGGCCTTCGGAATGCAAAAAGTGGGCGGGCACAATCTTCAAGTGGAAACCGGGCGCCGGTTCGCAATCCATGCCCTGATCGGGAACGCCGACAAAGCGGGCCGTGTCTTTAAGTCCGTAATGGGGTAGAAATCTTAACCATATGCGGGAAATGTAGACCGGCGCGTTGGTGATTTCCAACCACGTGGACAAGCCGCCGACGATATCGGGGTCTTGATGCGACAGCAAGATCGCCTTGATTTGGGGCGGCTCCAAATAGCGCAACATCTCGGCCAGGACATGGGGCATAACGCCAAATCCACCGGGATCAAGCAAGACGCCATTGCCATGATGCATGATCAAGTATTGATTGGAGCGAATGCCGTCTTCTTCGCCGGGATCGCTTTCATTCAGAAGGATGAATCGGTGATTTTCCGATTTAAACAATTCGACATTGCGCATGGAGTTCCCGGCTTCATTTTTCTTGTCTTTGATTGCCAACATGGTTTCCCCCACAAGGCAATTTTAAATTAAAACTCTATCCTTTGATTAAAGCAGGATTTCGATCTATTCGCCATCCTACTGTTGTAGGAGAACTGAAACAAATAACAATCATAAAATGATATTTGTTATTTAGATACAATCTAATAGGAGACGCGCTTTGGTTAGCGCTTGACAGGCGGGCGCACAGATTGTTCCTTCTGTTGCAAATTAAATACGCCCAAATAAGCTCTTAGGAGAATCGTCCAATGACGCGAGCTTTTGTTTTTCCCGGCCAAGGGTCGCAAGCGGTTGGCATGGGGCGGGATCTGGCGGAAGCCTTCCCTGTCGCCCGGCACGTGTATGAAGAGATCGATGATGCGTTGGGCCAATCCTTGTCCAGCGTAATGTTTGACGGTCCCGACGATCAGCTGACGCTGACCGAAAACGCCCAGCCCGCTTTGATGGCGGTGTCCCTGGCGGTGGTGCGGGTGCTGGAAAGCGAAGGTGGGTTGGATTTATCCAAAGCCGGGTCGTTTGTGGCCGGGCATAGCTTGGGTGAATATTCGGCTTTGTGCGCCGCCAAGACCTTCACGGTGCCGGACGCGGCGCGGCTGTTGAAGATTCGCGGACAAGCCATGCAGAAGGCGGTGCCGGTAGGCATGGGCGCTATGGCGGCCTTGCTGGGCGCCGATTTCGAACAAGCGGTTGAGATTGCCGCCTTGGCGGCGCAGGGAGAGGTGTGCGAAGCGGCCAACGACAACGCGCCGGGGCAAGTGGTGGTGTCGGGCCATAAATCCGCTGTGGAGCGCGCCATCGCGCTGGCCGGGGAACGCGGCATCAAGCGCGCGATCCTGCTGCCGGTGTCCGCTCCTTTCCATTGCGCCTTGATGCAACCCGCAGCCGACGTCATGGCCGAGGCTTTGTCCAAGGTGTCCATGGGCGTTCCGTCCTTGCCGCTGGTGGCCAACGTCACGGCGTCCAAGGTCGCAGATCCTGCCGCCATTCGCGACCTGTTGGTCAAACAGGTGACCGGCACGGTGCGTTGGCGGGAAAGCGTTCTGTATATGAAGTCGCAAGGCGTTGACTCCGTCATCGAATTGGGGACAGGCAAGGTCCTGTCCGGTCTGGTCAAGCGGATCGACAAGGAGATGAGCGGCCAATCCATCGGCTCTCCCGCCGATATCGATGCGTTTTTGAAATCCATTTGAAAGTCGAGCCATGTTTGATCTCACGGGAAAAACCGCGCTGGTGACCGGATCGTCCGGCGGCATCGGCCAAGCCATCGCCGAAGAACTTGTCGCGCGCGGCGTCAAGGTGGTTTTGCACGGCACTCGGCGCGAGGCGCTGGAAGCTTTGACAGCGAAATTGGGGGCCAACGCCTTGTTCGTGGTGGCCGATCTCAGTCAGCCCGACCAAGTGGAAGCCTTGGTGGGGCAGGCTGAAAGCTTGCTGGGCTGCACGCCCGACATCTTGGTCAACAATGCGGGCATCACCAAGGATGGCTTGGTCATGCGTATGAAGGACGAGGACTGGCAGACAGTGCTTGACGTCAACCTGACCGCCGCGTTCCGCCTGAGCCGCGCAGCGATCAAGGGCATGATGAAGCGCCGATCGGGGCGAATCATCAACATCACCTCGGTGGTGGGAGTGACCGGCAATCCCGGACAAGTCAATTACTGCGCCTCCAAGGCGGGTATGATCGGCATGACCAAGGCACTGGCGCAAGAAGTGGCCAGCCGCAACATTACCGTCAATTGCGTCGCGCCCGGTTTTATCAGCTCGGCCATGACCGATGCCTTGACCGATGACCAAAAGGCCAAGATTCTGTCGGGCATCCCGCAAGGTCGCATGGGCGCGCCCAAGGATATTGCCGCCAGCGTGGTCTATTTGGCCAGCGAGGCCGGGGCTTACGTCACCGGACAAACTTTGCATGTCAATGGCGGCCTTGCCATGCTATAGAGCGCTTAGGTCCCGAACCAACTAGCTTGCTTGTTAGGGGGGGGAAAGTGTGTTAGGAACGCCTCGGCTTTTCGCCAGGGGGGCTGATGCACCTAGGGGCTTGGCCGAATTTGTGGGGTAAGCCCGCTTTATGTATAAACTTCCAAAGGATCGTTAGAATGTCTGATGTCGCCGAACGGGTTAAGAAGATTGTTGTGGAACATTTGGGCGTGGAAGACGCCAAGGTGACCGACAATGCCAGCTTCATTGACGACTTGGGTGCCGACAGCCTGGATACCGTTGAGCTGGTCATGGCGTTTGAAGAAGAATTCGGGGTGGAAATTCCTGATGACGCAGCCGAAAAAATCCTGACGGTCAAAGACGCCGTGGATTTCATTCAGGCCAATGCAAGCGCCTAAGTGATGGGGACGCGTCCTTAATTTTTAAGGGCGCGTCGTTTGGTTTTGTCGATCAGGGACGGACTTGCTCCATATGAGACGTGTTGTCGTTACAGGCATAGGGTTAGTCACGCCGCTAGGCAGTGGCGTTAAGACCAATTGGACGCGTTTGCTGGAAGGTCGCTCCGGCGTCACTTCCATCACCCGTTTCGATGTGTCGGATTTGCCGGCCAAAATCGCCGGACAAGTTCCGTTGGGAACGGGCGATGGTGAATTCGACCCCGATAGCGTGACCACCAGCAAAGATCGTCGCCGTATGGACGACTTTATTCTGTTCGGCTTGGGCGCGGCTTACGAAGCGGTTATGGATTCCGGG
>CAIYCT010000528.1 GCA_903924765.1 uncultured Rhodospirillaceae bacterium
GCAGACTGATAGCGGGCTGTCCGTTGAAACCAAGTGCGCTTTTGCCAGGAACGGCAACTTTTGGATACACAGCCACGCAGAAATTAGCTACGATGCCATCAAATTCGGACAGATAGGCCGTTCATATGGGAAATGTCGATCTAGACAAAATCTGTGAAGGCATTTTGATTTCATCCTCACAGAGGGAGCGGGCAGTATGGCAGCGGTTGAAACGATCATAAGCGAAAACGGTGACGGAATGGCCGATGAAGGAACCATGCCGACGGAGCTGCCTGCCATCGATCCTCCGCAAGATCCGACCGACAGCCCCATTGATCCGTTGGAAAGCAGCGTGACTGCCGACATTCAAGACGACACCGACGTTTTCTTCGAGGCCGATGAACAGGTGGAAGTGACCTCTCGAAGCCAAGGCGGCGGGGTTTTGGACGAAGCAGATGTGGAAGCATTGCTGAAGTCCGAACCGGAAGACGAGGACGACTTAAGCGAGGCTCCCCTCCCCCGTTTCGCGGATGATGTTGACGAGGTTGAGGCCGATGTTTCCACCAGTGAGGACGACCTAACGCCGTCGCCAGTTTCCGCCTCATCTCCGCCCGATCTTCCGGATTCGCCCGATCTTCCCGATTCGGTTGAATCGTACAGCCATGCCCTGATGGCCTCGGTCACCGCCTTTCAAGAAGCCGAGCGCCGCAGCCGGGAAGCGGCCGTCCGCGCCGAACGGGAAGAAGCCGAGCGCCGCATTGCCGAACTGATGACCACAATCGCCGATCTCCGTGCCGAAGCGGACGAAGCCCGGGGTGAAACGGAAGACGTCCGGGCCGATGCCGAAGACGTTATGGCCCAACTCTCGCAGGCATTGGATCAGGTTCGCCAATCCTCGACCCTGGTCAACACCTTGCGCTATGAGATCGACACCTTGAATGTCAGCGCCTCGGCGGCCAGAAAGGATCTTGATTGGGCCAAGGAACAATGGTCTCAAGAGCGCAATCGTGCCGATTCCTTGGAAGAACGGGTCATGCGGGCGGAACGACAGATCAATGACGCCGAGACGACCGCCTTGGCGCTGCGCTCCGAGATCGAATCCTTGCGTCGGGTTCTGTCCAGTCATGGCGTTCGTCCCATGATGTCCCGCGTCGCCAACGACGATATGGGCGCGCAGGGGACCGCCATTTTCCCGGTCCAGGTCACGGCAGTGATCGATTGCAAACCGGCAACCCACAGCGGTGACCCCTTGCACAATATCGGTGTGGGTGTTGTCTTTGATGTCCGATTGGTGGCCGCCATCCCCCCCGACCCAGGTCAATCCGGGCATGTCATTGAAAGTGCGGTGGGGCTGGCCCGTGCCTTGTTCCCGACCGCCCCGTTATCGGTCATTGTCAGTGACGATTGTGACTTGTCCAGTTACCACTCCCGCTATGGGGACGTCACCTTCGTCGCGGCCCCCACTGACGACAGTCGGCGCAAGGCGGCACGGGTTCTGGCCAATGCCGCCGGTCACATGCGCCGAAGCTGAACCGAGCCAGGTTAACCCCCCCTGGATGCCCCCCCTTGTCCGTGACGTTTGAGTTGAAGACCGATACCGTGCTAGGCTGTAGGATAACATGACGCCGAGTGAACATGGATAACCCACGCCTCCTTCCTGTCGCACTCACCAATCTTCGGACATCCCAGGGCTTTCTGGAAAAGCTTCTGGATATTTGTGAGCGCGTCGTCATCGAGTCAGGATCGGCGGCACCTGCAAACCCAACCGACAAACAGGTGGTGTTGGCTGTATCGCTGTTGGCCAAAATGACTGATTCGATATTGATGGAAATCGAGAACTGCCAAAAGCACGGCGGTACATTTTCCCCCCAGCACGTGATGAAGGATGTTATCGACACGCACATCCCCCCCAAACAAGAGGTCGAAGGCGCAGAGATTCAACGCATGCGCGTCATCATGGATTTATGCTTGCAGCAAGGTGACATCTACCGACGTCGGGCTTTCTATCAGTCTGCAGAACTGGAAACCATGCGGGCTACGGTAAAATCGGTCTATGCGGATTTATCCGCAACCCGCACTATTCTCAATAAATAGGCTTATAATCGCCAGCGAACACCGGCATTCTGGTCGGATGGCACCTTGACCACGATGTCGTGGCACTTGATGCAGCGTCCGGCTGGCGGATGGGGCATACGCGATGTCGGCAAAATGGGGGGGCCAACCTTGCGAACACGCGACAGATTTTCCAGAATTGCGCCCACCGGGGTTTTAAACTGAGACCCTGCCGGTGGACCACCCACGAATAAATGACAATTCTTGCAGTCGCCGACAAACGGATGGGGCATGCCGGTCCCCGGTTTGATCGACGGAATGTGCTGAATACTGACCAGCTTGTACCGCACCGGCGGAGCCAGCCAATTTTGCAACGGCGTCATCAGTGACGGTTCGGTGGGCAATGGCAAGCGCCCCATCACCAGGCCGGTGGCCCGACGTACCGAGGACATCCCGCCAACCCGGTCAGGAATGCCATCCCACACCAGTCCGCCGACTATGCTGACCAACAGCACAAGCGTCACCAGTGGCAACCATCGGCTCCACAGGGACGGTCTCGTCGGACCGGGGGCAGCACTTATTGGGTCGGATTGATCCACAGCGCCAGTCCTTCATCGTCACGCAGACGACAGGTGGTTCCCGCCACAATAATGGATTTGGCGTACAACTCCGAATTGGGTCGATTGGGGTCGAAGCGAAACCCAATGCCGGTGACCCGAGCATTGGTTAAAGCTGGGCATCCAATTTGTTGAAGATAAGATTGGGGTGCCAACGAAACTTCCTGCAGCTTGCCCGTCCCATCGTTAATCCACACATGTACCTGCCCCCACCCCATTTCCATACCCACGGTCAGCACTTCCGTTATGCGGCCGCCGAACTCCACAGGTTGAGAGGGAATAAAGGGTTGAGTACCGGGAATCCCCGTCGCCGGAGCCGCCGCCGTCACCATGCGGGACGTCGATGATATCGCGGAGGACGGAGTGATGCCGGTCTTTTCACCGTATGGGATCATAGCATCGACCACCACACCCACCAAAAACAGCCCGCCAATGGCCAGAATAGCCTGGCTGGGGTTTTGGGGCATCCAGTCCTTGATCCGGTTCACGTTCATAGGTGTTATGCCGTTACCGGCTCGGCCACCGGGGCCGGAGCGGGACTGACGAACAAGCGGATATCACGGGCATGGGGAATTTCATCTTGAATGCGGGCTTTGACCTGCTCGGCAATGGCCGTGCTATCCTTCACCCGCAAACTGGGATCGACCCGCAAGCGAATGTCCAGATGGACCCCCTCTCCCACATTGCGACCACGCATAAAGTAAATACTTTGCACATGGGGCGTGTCCATGGTGACCTGCCAAGCCGTCTGTAGGACCTCCACATCGACCGAGCTGTCCATCAACCCTTTGACCGCTTCGCCGATCAGTTCGATCCCGATCTTCCCCACCAGCAGCGAGACGCCAATGGCCGCCAAGGTATCGGCAATGGGAAAGCCCAGATCCGACGCCACCACACCCACCAGCACCGCCACCGACGACATGGCGTCCGAGCGATTGTCCCAGGCGTTGGCGATGATGGCCGGGCTGTTGTTTTCGTTACCCACGCAGACCTGATACCGATACATCAGTTCGTTGGTGGCCACCGTCACCGCAGCACCGATGGCGGCGACGATGCTGGGAGCCTCCAAATTGCCCGACATAATTTTAAGTATCGATTCGTACATCAGTAAAACTGCACCCAGCAACAAAATCATACCGACGATGGCGGACGAAATGTATTGGATGTTGCCGTAGCCGAAGGGATATTTTTCGTCGGCAGGTTTATCCGACATCTTCACGCAAAAAATGGTCACACCGCTGGCCACCACGTCCGCGCCCGAATGCAGGGAATCCGCCAGCAATCCGGCGCTGCCGCTGATCAACCCCAAGATACCCTTAAAGATGGTCTGGCAAATATTGACGTAGAACGCCCATTGGGTGACTTCGTCGCGACAGTCTTTGCAGTCTTCTGATTTCATTTCTTCATATATTCCCAAATGCTGCTTCCCAAGATGCGGTAATTACCGTCCACTTTAAGCCCTTTGATATCGCCGCCATCGACCAGATCCAAAGCTTGGCGGCGATCCATGCCCAAAATCCGTGCCAAATCAACCGTATTGTAAATCCGGTGAGGCAGCACATCTTCGGCAAACGCCTTTTCAATCAGCGTGATTGCACCGTGTGCGAAGGTCAGCAGAGCCCCCCCCCGTACCAAAGCTGTCCAAATCATTTGCCACTCCCTTGGGTCAAAGGCAGTAATTCCTGGAACATTTGCGGCGCAATCACCGGCGTATCGTCGGCCCTTTGCTGGAAGTATTCCATCTTTTTGAACCCCGTCATCTTAGCCAAATAGTCCCATGGCCATTTGGTAATCTCGACATTGTAGGTGGCCATCGAGGCGTTGTATTCGTCCCGCCGAAGGTTAATATGATCTTCGGTTTCCACCAGCGTCGTCATCATATGTTTGTAGGTGTCCGCCGACTGAATGTTAGGGTATTGCTCGACCACGGCCATCAATTTGGACAGCCCCAACGCATCGGCACCGCCACTGCCCAGCAGCTTCTGCAGATTGTCCGGCAGCTTGCCCGTCATGCCCTCGGTCCGCTTGTCTGACGTGTGGCCGTAGATGGCATGTTCCAGGGCGGCATGGTTCAAGGTCAGCTTGACCAAATTGCCGAACAGATTGTCCCGCCGCTGAATGGCAGCCTCCAGATTGCCCTGCTTGGACATCGCGTCTTCATACATAACCACGAACGTGTTGTATCGAAGCAGCAAGGTGGTGACCAGAACCAGAATGGAAATAGCCGAGGTAATGGCCAACAGGTTGATGGTGCGGGCATTGATCGGCTGAGCCGCCCCCACTTCCTCGACCACATACAGATTGGCCAGCAATTCTTCCGACTGTTTCACCCGCTTCAATGACGGGATGTCGATTACCTCAACCGTCTCTGTCTCACTCATAATTCCACATGCCTCGTTATTGACGTCACCCCTTTTTGGGGTGCGACCGTCCTGCTTGGTTTACTCAGCTACCGCCATCCAATTCGTTGGCCTTCTTGAAAAAGGGCATCGCTTGATCGTGTGCGCCCATTTGTTCGTAGCAATAGGCAATGGCGCGGGGCACCTTGCTGTCGTTGTGACGCAATTCCTGCGCGGCCTTGAAGTAATCAATGGCTTGGGTAAACCGTCCCAAATTGTCCAAAGTCACCCCCAAACGGAACTGAACATTGAAATTCTGGGGATTAGCCTCGACCGCCTTGGTCAGTGGCCCCACTGCCAAATCGTATTTCTGGGTTTGGGCATAAGCCAAGCCAAGAACCGTCTGGCTTTTCACATCGCCCGGGTTCAAGGCCACCGCCCGCTCCATCAGCGACAGACCGGCATCGACCGAACCGGTCTTGACCTGGGCAATACCCAGATGCAAAGCCACTTCCGCATCGGTGGGATCGGCGGCCCAAACCGGGGACAGTGCGACGGCCGCCTGCTCATAGCGACCCGCCCGTGCGTGTGCCAACCCTTTGTCACGGTAATAGCTTAAACGGATATCGCCATCTACGGTAAAGGCCGCCTGGAAGGCATCCACCAACGATCCGCCCAATTTCTTGACCACGGAAAGTCCGTAATGGGCGTATAGTCCCGCGTCTTCAAAGGCATTCCGAGATGTTCTGGTCATATCCTCACTCCATTGCGCCCGCCATGCGGTAGCGACTTCGAAACACGTACAAGCCCCATCAGGATCATAGCGGCAAAAGGTGATGCGGAAACTGCTGTAAAATCAATTGATGACATGGCATGCCTCGCACGGACCACGGTCCTCATGTGGGCTGATGCCGTCATTGGCAGTTTTACGCGAAATCACCGGTGGCGGCAAGCTTATCAGGTCCGGGTCCGGGGCCAATTCAAAGCCGGTTCCAACGGTGTGACAATCGGTGCAAGGCCCCCGATACGGATGGGGACGGGGGTCGCCCGGTTTGATCATCGGAGCCCCTTCGACCTGGACGAACCCTAATCCACGCTCGGCCCGCAAGGTCAGGCCCAGCGTACGGAAAGCACTGCCCTCCTTGCGAATGACCGTAAGTTTGGCCTCATTCCGGTTCATCACCATTCGCGACGCTTCTTGAAACTCTTCCATCGTGGTGATGGGAAAATCTTCCAACTTGGTAATCACATCACCGGCCATCAAACCGGCATCCACCGCATTCAAGGTCACCTCGCCCAACAAGACGCCCCTCAGACCCAATGGGAATTTCAATTTGCGGGCCAGTTCGACCGTCAACAGCCGGGCATCCAGCCCCTGCCAATGACCTTCAAACACCTTCAGCCGACGGGGAATAAAATTGCTGGGGACCGGATCGGCGGTATTGGGGGTCGTTGGCCCCAAAGCGGCCGGTTCCTGAAAGGTTTGGGGCGGCGGGACCATCGGTGCCGCAACCGGAAAAGCAACCGGCGCCGGAACACCTGCGGGAGGGGGCGAAACCACCGAAGGCCGATCGGTCAGTCCCAGATAGACGGCCACCACACTGACGATGGCGACCAGAGAGAGGGCTTTGGCGTTGATCATCGCAGCAACATCTTAAGGGCGATCGCCGCCATGGTCAGGGCGTAAATCCCCTTCAGGGCCTGTATCGGCAGAACGCGCATCAACTGCGCCCCCAACAGACCACCCACATAGGCTCCGGGAATCATCAACAAGGCCAAAGTTACCGGAGCCTGCCAATGGATCAGTCCGGTGCTGGTGCCGTGCAGGAAGGCCACCACGGAACCCGCCACCGAAGCCCAGAACACCAGAACCGAGCTGTTGGCAATGGCGTTTTGCAACCCGATCTTTCCCACATAGCGTTGCAGCGGAACCTCAATAACCCCGCCACTGATGCCCAAGATACCGCTGATCAATCCCATGGGAATGCCCAGCACCGCCATCCGCACCGGCCCATCGGCCACCTTCAAACGGCTAAGCCAATTGACTGCAGCCGTTTCAACCCCGTCCGTTGCCGCTTTCGGCTGATCTGCCGCCATCGCAGCTTCCAAATCGTCGCGGGGCTTAAGTGACTTGGCATCCTCAACGGCACCATCCGGATTGATGATTTCAAGTACCGCTTTCAAGGTCATCAACAGGGCAAAGATACCCAACAGCACGCCGACCACACTGTCACCGATGGCATTGCCGATGAAGTAGCCCAGGATGACGCCGCCCACACCCCAAGGCACCAAAGGCGTCACCGTTTCCCATTGCACCAGACCGGACTTGTTGTTCCGCCATGCCGAAGCGCCATAGACCGCAACATTGGTCAGAAAGGCCACAGGACGGATTAAATACATGCCATAGCCAAAGAACACCATCATACCGGCCACTTGCAGTACACCGCCCCCCATCGTCATCATTCCGCCGGTAATTCCAGCCGCCAGCGCCAACGCCAACAGGCCAAAAATATCAGAGAGCGATGTCCCAAACAGGGTAAAACCCGAGGCATGATCGTTATCCGTCCAGGTAGCGGCAGGACCGGCCCCCTGAACCAGATTCATGCCAACGGCCTGACCGGGCGTACCTGCTGCCGTCATGGACCGGGCTTTAGCCCACCATCCCCCTGACGTTCCAGCGGCAACAGGGACCGTTCCGGCACCTGGTGCTGCAGTAGCGGCTGGCTGGCTGGTTTTAAACCGCAGAATGTCTTGAAAATGCGAAACAACTACCTGTGCCGGAATGGTAAAGCCATCGACACGACCGCCCGGTCCTTGCAGGGCGATGTTGATTCCCAAAAGATCCCCTTGGGTATTGACCAACGGCCCACCGTTTTGCTCCCAGCTATAGACCGCGTCCGAACGCAGCAAATGGCTGATTTGCGCCCCCCCCACATCCAAGCTGAGATTGGCCGACTGAACAGTACCCTGGCGAACCACGGCGGAACCGCCGAAATTGCGACCAAAGGCAAAAACAGGCTGTGTCATCTGAATGGTCGGTGCGGTGTCCATGCGGAAAAACATGAAGTGCTCGGCCGTTTGCATCTTGAGCAGGACCAAATCGTGAGTCGGGACGGTCTTGACCACTTGTGCCGGAAAACGTTTGACCCCCGTGGGGGTATAGACCTGCACGTCAATACTGGGCAAATTGGCGACCGTATGCAGCGTTGTCACCACATAGCCGTTGGCCCCGACGATGGCACCGGCGGCACTGGGGACGGCATTCACGCCGCCGCTGCCCACTCCAACCACTGCGGGGGGAACTGTCGCGTAAAGCCGTTGCGTATCGATGGCGGCCACATCGCGCAGCAGGAATTGGGAAACGGAAAGATCCGTATTGCTGCCAAAGAAATCATCTTCGTCATAGGAATCAAGGATGTAAAAGCCCCAGCCGAACGTCACCACCACCAGCAACGCCAGAATCATCGCGGGCACTTTCCACGGTCTTTCGCAGAAAACGGTCTTGTTTTCAGTAAATTCGATGGTTTCGCCAGTCTCTATCATCTCAGCCACGCACTTTCACTTACAGAATAGTTCGTCAGAACCATGACGTATACGGTCGATAACCCTAAGAAAAGCCCCATAAGCGGCATTCCCCAGCGCATATACTCACGATGGGTAAAGTCACGCCCTTCCGGTATACTTTCCAGGATGCCGGGGTGTTGTTTGACAAACCAGGCATATTGATTGACCACCAGAGTCCCAGCCGTACTGCCCGCCAAAGCCCCCGAAGACCCGGCCATAATCCCCAAGGCCAATGCCCACCACGAGGCATCGCCAAACCCGTCAATCTGCAACGTTGCCGCCACCGGAGAAAAAACCGCAGCCGTGGTTCCACCGCCCACGAACAAGGTCAGCCCCGCAGCCATCCACAGCAGCAACACCGCCCGCGGTCCGGCATGACCGGTCGTCGTCACTTCCAACCAGTTCACCAACCAATCCAAAACCCCCGCAGCGTTCAGAGCCCCGACCAGCACGAACAAACCCAGGAAGAACAGCAGATCGTTTCCCCCACAGGCGAAGAATACTTCGTCATCGCGGAATCGCCCCAGCAGCAAAGCCACCAGCCCCCCTGCCAATGCCACCCAACCGGGACGCACATTGACTTTGCCCGCAAGCACCAGCGCTGCCACCATAAGCCCAAAAATCACCAAACCGGATTGAAGCAGGCGTTGATCAATCTGCGGAGCCAATAAATCGCCGGTTTCGCTCACATCGGGATGGGCTGCCGCCGCTTGCGGTCCCCAATCCCTTAATTTGGATTCGAAGAAGACCAGCGTAACCGCCAATAAAACCAGGCACGGAACCATCATGCCGCCGATAAAATCGTTAAAGTGCAACCGTCCGGCCGAAGCCAGGATCATGTTGGCGAAATCGCCGATCATGGTCGAAGCCCCCCCCAAATTGGCTGCCATGATCTCGGCCACCACGACGGGTACTGGATTAAGGCCAATTCGGTAACAGACACTAAGGGTCACCGGCAACACTACCGCCATGGTCGCCAAATTGTTGGTGATCAAGGCGATGCCATAGGTCACCAACGACATCATGACCAAAACCCACATGGCACTCCCTTGGGAGTGGGTGGCGGTGCTGGACGCCAAGACCGCAAAGACGCCCGAACGCGCCAGCAGCGATGAAATCGCCGACATCCCGAAAATAAGTGCCAAGGTCTCGAAATATATGGAATCCAGCGCCATGCGGAGTGAGTAATCCCCGGCCAATTCACCAACGGCCATCACCAGACCAGCCCCAACCAAAACCACCACATGTCCGTTCTCGGTGCCACGGTACAGAACCGCGAACACGATAACAAACACCAGGATGGTGAGGATGGCGACCATGGCTTAGCTATCCGCCTTGACCAGCAGGGCTTCTTCGTAATCCAGCGGTTCCTGCGAATAGGTGGTGGTTACGGCACCGGCACCATCCCAAGCGTCGGCGGCAACGTGCAGCGAGGCGATATGTCGGATTTGCTGACACACCGCCGAGCGAACGGTCTCGCAGATATCGTGGGCCTGTTCGACCGTAACCTCGGGGTCGACGGCCACAATCATGTCCGCCCAAATATCCTGCCCCACATAACGGGCACGCAGATGTTCAACGCCCTTAACACCCGGAACAGTTTCAGCGGCGCGGACAATGCGCTTGCACACCGACGAACTGACACTGTGATCCATCAGGCCCCGGTAGGAATCCATGAAGATACCCTTACCCAAGATCATCAGATCCACGGTTTCCCACAAAGCAACCGCCGTATCGATCCATGGCATGTTCAGGTAATGGGCGCCGATGATCCCCAGCGCCACGGCCCCGGAAGCGGTGGCATCGCCGTGATGATGCTGAGCCATGGTGCGAATGATCGGGCTGTTGGTCTCATCGGCCACACAATGAGCATAAAAATACAGCCCCAAATTCACCCCGACCGAAACCAAAGCCGCCCACAGCACGATCAAATGAGGCGTTCTGTGGGCTTCCGTGTGGATCAAAAGCGAAATGGCGTGGATCATCAAATAACCGGTCAACACCAGGAAAATGATGGAAACCAGCATGGACAACAGAAATTCGATCTTGCCATGACCATAAGGATGTTCCGCGTCCAACGGCTTGGACGACACCGTCATGCCAATGATCACGGTCAGCGAGTTCAGCATGTCCTTAAGCGAATACATAGCGTCGGCCAGCATGGCCTGCGACCCACCGACAAGCCCGATAAAAGCCTTCATCACCATCATCACCAGACTGACCACCAAGCCAATCCAACCGATGCTGCGGGCACAGACTGTGCAACTACTTTTTCTCATCGTGTCTCCGTTCGCAATCCGAACCGGACCAGCCGGTCAGCCTGAAGGCCATGGATCACTTTCTAATAACGATACTTTTTCCCTGAGGAGGGGCGGCATTGTTTTTCTTGGTATTGCCACGAATCGCTTTGCTTAACACGGCGATCACCGCCACGCCAAAGCCCAAGAAGAATGTCGTTCCCAGCACCACGAAATGCGGCGCAACCACGACCAACGGTCCCATTCTGGTTTCCACCATATGAGAGTTGGACGAGGCCAGCAGCACGATCAGCCCACCGAAGATCAAAGCTAAGACCAGCTTTACCATGCTGTTGTCCGTTCCTTATCAAGCAGATCAACCACCAGCGACATCGCCCAATTGACTCCAATATTGCGGCGGCAGCTCTTCTGCCAAACGCAAGGCACCGCGACTGCCGTCGAAGGTCGGATCACCGACGCAGGTCACCTTGGCCTCGCCATAGGCGCGCAGCTTGTCTTCGATATATGCGCCAATGCCGCGAATCCGCGACCCGCCACCTGCCACCACGATGTTCTTCAACACCGTACTTTGGTATTCGGGCTGGAAGGTCGGCAACAATTGTTCGATGCTTTCGATAATGTCCTGCATGATCGATTCGCTGGCCACCCGCACGCATTCGGTGACATCGCACTGAACCGGCTTGCCGCCGGCACGGAATTCGGCGATGGCCGGGGACGGGGTCGGACCGACGAACGAGAAAGCTTCCTTGACCGAGCGCGCCACATTGGCATTGATTTGCAGTTCGGGATATTGCTCGATCAAGGCGTTTTGCAGCCGCTCGTCGATATAATTGCCCGCCTTGGTCAAAGTGACCTGATCTTCAGGAGCCGGAACCGAGCCCTTCAACGCGCACAAATCCGCCGTTCCGGCACCGATATCCACCACGATGGTATTGACCAGCTTGTCCAAGCCGTAGGCCACCATGAAAGGTTCGGAAACCACCAAAGCGGTGTTGACCACTTCGTGCGCCATCTTCAACAGCAAGGCCTTATTCCCGCCCGAGGCCCGAGCCGGAACCCCGATCACTGCCAGAATTTCATCGTCCTCACCGGGTTCGGTCAAGCCGATCACATGGGTCAGCAGATGGCGGGCCACCTGCAAATCCCGATCGCTCAATTCGCTCAGAACGCCATCTTGAAGCGGATAGCGCAGCTCCAGATACGACCGCATTTCGTAGGCTTCATCACCCACAACATAGGGGCGGCCCAACAACTTCAGGCCGATCACGTCGCGCGGATAACCGACAACGGATTTCAGCAGCAGCTTCTTTCCCCGGTTCGACAGAACTGCGGTATGCGAAGTCCCCAAGTCGATCCCAAGGAACAGCTTGTTCTTCTTTCCACCTTCACCGTTGCTCATTCTGATCTCTCCATTCCTGCAAAGGGCAAACCGAGTTGCCGCACACTATTTTTCACAATTTGAACCGGTCGTTCCGCACGTGCCGCAGCCCAGCTTGCTTGCCTTCGAAGTGATGAAAGCCCCCAGGGTAGACCCACCCTTCAGCAAACCGCCGACAGCCTTCGACCCCAACGAGACCACGCCGCTGACACCGGTTCCCAGAATATTCACCACGCCGGTAACAAGATCCTCGACCGGGATTTCCCGCTGATCGGCAGGCACGGATTCGCTCTTGGCGGCAACAAAAGGCGGCGCTGCCGTTTCGAATGAGGGCGTCGACCCGGCGAAACGCTCGAAATACGGAGTAATCGGGGGCGGCGTCAGGGGCAAAATGACGGGTTCTGAGGGCGACGATTCAGTCACGGCTTCCACGGTATTATCCTCTATCTGTGGTTCGGCAATAGGGGCTTCCTCGGTCAAGGTTTCCTCGACCGGGAAAACAGCAAGTTCGGGTGATGGCACGGGTTCAGCCGCAGCCTTTGCCAGTTCAGCGGCTTTGATTGCCGCCACTTCCGCCATCCGCGCCGCCAACAACGCGGCGGCACTTACCTGCGGAGGCGGGGCAGTCTGGGGCTGGGCCGCAATTTCGGGTTCAACCACATCGGGCTGAACCAGCACATCGGTCACAACCACTTCGGGTTCTACCGGGGATGGCGCTTCAAACGTCGTCTCAACCGGGGACTGATCCTCCACTTCGATTTCAACGATGTGAGGTTCCACCGTCACGCTCAGCACTTCCAACTCGGTAATGTCCACGGTTTCCGGGGCCAGCTCAACCGGTTCAACAGCAACCTCGTCCACCGTGATGGCAGCGGGATCATGGGGGATTTCGATCACCAGCGGAGTGGATGAAACCACAATTGGTTCGGAAACGGGCTGAGGTTCCGCAGATGGTTCTGCACTTTGGGTAACCGGTTCCACTTTCTCGACTTCGACCTGACGCGTCTTTTTCCAGACCTGATCCGCCCACAGCAACGAATCGTCGGGCTTTACCTGCGGACGGGACACCCGCTGTGTAATGACCGGAGCATCGACATTCCTGGGCGTCGGCTTCGCCGTCCACGGAGATTGATCCAACAGTTTTGCCCACACGTCAGGGTCGGAAGGCGTCGACACGCTGGACGATACAATCTGCGGTTGGCCGACTTCGTCAGACGCCGCGTCCTGCTTCTTGCCGCTATCGCCTTTGGATTTTCCTGCCATCTCTATCCCCTTGCCTGATTAGATTCGTCGGCCCCTTACAGAGCAACCACGAATTCCTGACCGTTTCTATTGACCTTCACCACGATCGGCATGGCCGAGGCGGCTGCGGATTTAATGGCGGCATCCAACTGAGCCGCATTTGTCACCGAACGGTTATTCACTTCAACCAAGATGTCGTTGATGCGTATCCCCGCCAATGCGGCCCGCGACCCCATCAACACTTCGCCAACCACGGCCCCCTTGTCCACAGCCATTCCCGGTTGCGTCATGCCGCCCGCCATGGGCTGCACGGCCTGGAAGGTTTCGATTTCCAACCCAAGCCAATTGAATTCGGTCGGAACACGCGGCTTGGGCGGCATGCCGGGCTGGGTCAACTGCCCCGGCTGCATCATCTGTCCAGGTTGAGCCATTTGCCCCATGCCGGAATTAGGTGCATTTTGCTGGGCCATCATGCCCGCCGGTGCGGCGATCGTCATCCCGGCAGCTCCGACCACAATCTGGGAACCGCGCAATTCACCTTCATGAATGACGCCCAACCCTACGGATTGTCCCGGAGCGGCCGCAGCCAGCAGCGCAACCACGTCCTGAGGGGATGCTACCGGACGGCCATCAACCTTGACCACAATATCCCCAGCCTTCAAATCCGCCAGGGCCGCCGGTGATCCGGGGGAAACCGCCCCCACAAACACCCCTCGCCCCGCCGGTTGTCCCGTCTGTTGGCTTAAGGTGGGCGACATGGCGCTTAACGTCGCCCCCATCACCACATGACTGCCAGTTGAAGGGGCGGCGGCTTGGCCTTGGGCCTGAACCACATTCATGGCCAGACTGCCGGGCGGGGCCGCGAAGGAATAGGGATTTGCCCCCATACCAGCAACGGTCATACCCGTCCCGACTTGACCGGTCACACCGGCATTGCCGGGCAGGATCTGATGGCACATGGCACAATCCATGTTCTGCCGACCATCCGTATGGGGCGATTGCGTGCCCCGTTTAATCGGGGGCGGCGGAACAGCCGGAGCAGCCACCGTCATGCCGGTCGGCGACCGTCCGGCAATGGGGCCACCGATAATTTCATGGCACATGGCGCAATCCATGTTTTCCCGTCCATCCGCATGGGGGGCGGGCGCATTGGCGGCGATGGCCGGTCCCGCAGGCCCCAGACTTTGACGGGGCATGGCCACCTGTTGGGTCAACGCGACCAGTCCCAGAGTGGGACCTTCATTGGTCGATATCGGCAGAGTGGCAATTTCGTCCATTACAAATTTGCGGGCCAGATTGCTCGACACCGCAAA
>CAIYCT010000529.1 GCA_903924765.1 uncultured Rhodospirillaceae bacterium
CCAGGTCCGGGCCCTGCTGCGTGCTCCCGAGATCAGGGCGCGGGCCGAGCGGATGGCGCCGCAGATCGCGCCTCCCGATCTGCACGCCGCGCTCGATCGCTTCGAGGCAGTATGGGATGAATTGTTCCCCGTAGAGCAGGCGCGCTTGCTTCAGTTGCTGGTGGAGCGGGTGGCGGTTGGCCAGGATGGTGCTGAAATCCGCCTGCGAGCCGAGGGACTGGCTAGCGTGGTCGCCGACATCACCGCCCAGGCGGGTGATCGGAGCGCGGCATGAGCGGCATCAGCATCGATACATTCACCGTCCGGGTGCCGCTGAAGCTGAAGCGGCATGGCGGACGAAAGCTGGTGATCGTGCCCGACGGGGGTGGCCTCCCGGAGCGCCCCAGCACCAGACCGGACGACACCCTGCTGAAGGCCCTGGCCCGCGCCCATCGCTGGAAGCGTATGCTGGAATCCGGGTTGGTACGCTCAATGAACGAATTGGCCGAGGCCGAAAAGATCAACCCGTCTTACCTGACCCGTATCTATCGCCTGACCCTGTTGGCGCCTGACATCGTCGAGGCCATTCTCGACGGTCGCCAGCCCCGCACCTTGCAACTGGCCGATCTGATGGACGATGTGCCCATGGAATGGGAGCGGCAGAGGGAGGTACTCGACCAACCACCATCGTTTCGAACAACGGCACCGAACTGACCAACGCGGCTATCCTGCGTTGTTCCCAAGACCGCCATGTCGAATAGCATTACATAGCCGTTTTTTTCCAAGCCTGGACCAGCACGTATTCCTGCGTCAGCAGTTCAAGACTAGGCCATAGCCTGTTGGCAGTCATTCATGCACCGCCTTGCGCAGCGCATCCACGGCGTCGGCGTAGTAGAACACCTGGATCTTGGTCGCCACGTCGTCCGATAGATCGACCAGCGGGCGGCGACACGACACAGGCATCAAAACTGCGGCAGCCCCCTTCTCCAGGGCAAGTTCGACCACGTCGATGGGATTGTGGATGGGGTCGATGGAGCCACCGAGATTGACGCCGCCGACGATGGCGAGGCCGCCCCGCAATGGCTTGCCGAGGAGAGCCGACGCCAGGGCCACCAGAACACCAACACCCAGGTGGTCGCCGGTTTTGGCCGCGTCGAATGAGCGGAGCTGGACGGCAAATTCATGTTCGCGCGGATTGCGGTCGCCGACCAGTTCGGTCGAACGGGAATAGAGGTTTTGCTCGGCGATCTTGACGCTTTCGCGAAACGGCGCTGGAGGCGACTGGTTCAGAATGCGGATGCCAGAACCGGGGCTTTCGGTGACCTCGATACGGAACAGGCCGATTGGTTCGTCCTGGCTGCCGGGGCTGATGGCCCAGACCTGTCCGGCAGGCAGAGGATCGGAACCGATGCTGTCCTCGCTCTGCAATTCGGGCGTGGCGACAAATTTCTCGACACCATCGAGGCCCATGGCATAGCTGAATTGGGTGTTGCGGAACTCTGCCGAGCCAATCCGCTTCTGTTGTTCCTTCACACGCCGACGCGCTTCCAACGCAAGGCGAATGGCCCATTCGAGATCGGCCTCGTCCACAGGCTGCGCTGGATCCGGGTACAGCAGCTTCAGCAAGCCGGAGACTGTCTTGTTGACGGCGTTCTGATCACGGCCGGACAACGCCCCGCCGAAATGAACCCGCCCCTGCAAGACACTGACACGGCTCTGCGCCCGCAACCGGGAGAAGCATTCGGCAAGAACGTCGCTGACCAATCCGAAGCGGTCAGTGAACAGCGTCTTGTTCACCTTGGGAATATCCCAACCGGGCAAATAGGCGTGAATGCGATCCATGAAGGCTGTGTCATTACGCATCTCCGGGGGCAACGGCCCGAACAGATGGCCGACGCGCTGCTGATGCTGCACGTCAACGTCGAAGTTGCCCACCAGAACGATGCTACCATCGGCGCGGATGCTCTCCCGGCCGCGAGAGAATTCGCCGGATTCCATATAGCCCTTCATGATGTTGACGCCGTCCTTCTGGTCGAAGGACACGCCGGACACTTCATCGAAGCAGACCACGTCGTACTGGCAGACCAAGCCGCGCTGGCCGTTGGCCATGTTGACGAACATCCGGGCAACGGTCGCCTTGCCGCCGGAAACCAGATGAGCGTAAGGCGAGACCTGTTGGAACAGGTGGCTCTTGCCGGTGCCGCGCGGCCCCAGTTCAATAAGGTTGTAGTTCCGCTCGACGAACGGAACCATGCGCAACAACATGACGTCCTGGGCGCGCTGCGACATCATCGCCGGTTCAAGACCGACGCTGCGCAACAGCAAGTGCCGCCATTCCTCGGTGGTAAGCTGCTGGCGGCCAGCGGCAATCTTGTCGAGGATGTTGCGGGTGGAAAGCTGGATTTCCCGCAGGCTCAAAACTTCGAACGGACGCCCGCCCTTCTCCTGGGCGATACTGGCGTCATAACCGAGTTCGATCTCGGCGTAGAAGCCGCCGGTCAGCATGCGCTCGTGCTCTTGCACCAGCCGGTCCCCGATCCGCACGTCTGTCAACCGCAGGCTCGGCAGGGTGACAAGATAGGAGTCGTTCTTGGCATCGAGACGGGCGGTGATGATTTCGATCAGCTTGACTGACCCCCGGTCACGGGCACGCGCCTTGAACAGCTCTTCCTCGCCAGCTCGCACGGTGCGGTCAGTGAGCTGACTCTGCACCATGCCCACCCCTTCGTCGATTTCCTGCTGATCGGTACTGGCGCAATAACGCCCGAGCATGAACTCGACGACATATGTTGGCACCGGGAACTGCCCACGGAAGCGCCGTACCAGATCCTTGAGCACCAGTTGACCTGGGAATGCCGCAGCCGCCTTTCGGTCCAAATCATCCAATTCGATCACGGTCATTCGCCTCCGATAGTTAGGGTTTGGCGGGCTACGACGGTGCCGTCATCGGCCAGGACGACCAGACAAGCCGCCTTGCCCTCATATTCATCGCTCACCAATATGGACGTCTTCCCTGCCTCATCGAGGACGCGCACACCATCCAGCAAGGTGGCTCCAGACGTCTCCGCTCCCAAGCGAAGATCTGCCCGCAGGTCGGCCCCGCCGGAAACCTCAATCCGCAGCCGCAACCCCACCCATTGGGCCTTGGCGATGGAAACGCTGCGCCGCCCGCCAAGGGGCGACACGGTGATGATCGGCAGCACGCATTCCTGTGGACTGACG
>CAIYCT010000530.1 GCA_903924765.1 uncultured Rhodospirillaceae bacterium
GAAGTAGAAGTAGAAGGAGAGAAGAGGGAGAAGGAGAGAAAGATTAAAACCATTGCCCAACAAAATCCGTTCGTGATCGTCGATGGGAGTTTCCGACCCTGACCGTTCCTCAATCAACTCTTCCAAAGTCTCGCGGACGGTCTCGGCGCCTTTTGGCCGGAACATCCCCGTGATTTTGCCCAACGCCTCTTCAAGCATGTCCATCTTCCTTATAAGGATCTTGGATCCCCATGGTTGCCAGAATCGCGGTTTCCAAAGCTTCCATTTCCTCCGCTTGCGGCTGATCTTGATGATCATACCCCAACAGGTGCAGAAAACCATGGATCACCAAATGAGCCAAATGCTCGTCCAACGTGATGTTGTCGCGCACCGATTCTTGGGCGCACGTCTCGTATGCCAAAATGATGTCGCCCAACAATACCGGCGCGCCGTCTGGAACTTGAGGGTCCTCGGGATCGAAAGCCGGGAATGACAGCACATTGGTAGGGCCGTCCTTATCGCGCCAGGTTTGATTGAGCTCTTGAACGGTGGAATCGTCGGACAGGACCAGGGAAACTTCGAGAACCCCGTCCGGGACTTGCTCGCGCACCTGCTCAAGGGCCGCGTTCAGGACCCGGGCGCACAGATCGCGGCGGTCCCCCCACCCGTCATGTTCGACGCAGAAAGCCAGCTCTAAGCTCATGGTTTCAGACCTTTGCGTTTCTCGTAGGCCTTGATGATCTTGGCCACCAAGGAATGGCGCACCACGTCCAAGTGACTGAAGCGGACGAAGCCGATATCGCCGATGCCTTCTAGGGTTTCCACCGCGTCCAGCAAGCCTGATTTGGTTCCCGACGGCAAATCGATCTGCGTCAAATCGCCGGTGACCACCATGCGGGAATTTTCACCCATGCGAGTCAGGAACATCATCATCTGCATGGTGGTGGTGTTCTGCGCCTCGTCCAGAATGACGAAGGAATTGGCCAAGGTGCGCCCGCGCATGAAAGCCAGTGGCGCAACCTCGATATCGCCGGCGGCGATTTTCTTGGCCACTTGATCGCCGGGCAGCATGTCATGCAGGGCGTCGTATAAAGGCCGCAAATAGGGATCGATCTTGTCTTTCAGATCGCCGGGCAGAAAACCCAGCCGCTCGCCCGCTTCCACCGCCGGACGGGACAGGATGATGCGGTCCACCACCCCTTCCATCATCAAGGTCACCCCCTTGGCCACCGCCAGATAGGTCTTGCCGGTGCCAGCGGGACCCAGGCCGAACACCAATTCGTGTTTGTTCATGGCGTCCAGATACTGCGCTTGGACAGGGGTGCGGGGCGCGATGCGCCGCTTGCGGGTTTGCAGCGACAGGCCGTCATCGGTCGCCGCTCCCGCCTGCGTCATGCGCAAAATGCCGTCCACATCCGCCGTTTCAAGATGGCCCTGTTGCTGAAGCAAGGCGTACAAATCGTCCAGCACTCGGATCGCGTCCGCGGTGGACTCCGCTCCGCCGGAAATGGCGACCGAATTGCCGCGCCCGTTGAGGACAACGCCCAGTTGGCGTTCGATGCGTTCCAAATGGGAATTGTGAGGACCAAACAGCATCTGCGCCAAGGCGTTGTCGGAAAACTTGCGCACCGAAGTCGTTCCCACCGGAGCGTCAGATTTGGTCGCTGGTCTCCGGGGGCGCGTGGTCATGAGGGCTCCAGCGTTCCCGCTAAGGAATTGGGATGAACCTTGGTGATGCGGATGGGCGCCACCTTGTTGGCCCAGGCCTCGGCGTTTTCCACATGGACCGGTTGCATGTAAGGCGAGCGCCCGGTTCTTTGTCCCGGATGGCGGCCGGGCCGATCCAACAGAACCGGCAACACCGTGCCGACCATGGCCTTATTGAAGCGTTTGGTCTGATCGTTCAGCAAGGTTTGCAGCCGGATCAACCGGTCTTCCTTGACCTCTTCCGGCACTTGCTCGGCCATGCCTTCGGCCGGCGTTCCCGGACGGGGGCTGTATTTGAACGAATACGTTTGAACAAAGCCGCACTGGCGTATCAGATCCAGGCTTTGCTCGAAATCCTGCTCGGTTTCGCCGGGAAAACCGACGATGAAATCCGACGACAACGCCAAATCGGGCCGCGCCTTCTTAAACTTTTCCGCCAGATCCAAATAGAAGGCGCGGTCGTGACGGCGGTTCATGGCCTCCAGAATACGATCCGACCCGCTTTGCACCGGCAGATGCAGGAACGGCATCAATTGCGGATAGGCCCCATGGGCGGCGATCAAGTCGTCATCCACATCCCTGGGGTGCGAGGTGGTGTAGCGCAGACGGGTGATGCCCACCTTTTCCACCAATTCCCGAATCAATCGGGCCAACGACCACGGCTTTCCGTCCGGTCCGTCGCCATGATAGGCGTTGACGTTTTGCCCCAACAACGTGAACTCGATGGCGCCCTTGGCCATCATGATCTTGGCCTCGTCCAAGACGGCCTGCGCGGTCCGCGAATATTCGGCACCACGGGTATAGGGCACCACGCAGAAGGTGCAAAACTTGTCGCAGCCTTCCTGAATGGACAAGAAGGCCGACGATCCCTGATAGGATGGTTCGGGCAAGGAATCGAATTTGGGCTCCACCGGAAATTCGGTGTCCAGCACCGAGCCGCCAGCGCGGGCGGCGCGGGCCACCATTTCGGGCAGACGATGGTAGGTCTGCGGCCCCAGCACGATATCCACGAACGGCGCGCGGCGCAGGATCTCGGCGCCCTCCGCCTGGGCGACGCAGCCCGCCACCGCCAGCACCATGGTTCCGCCATCCTTGGCCTTTTGATTTTTGTGCGCCCGCAGACGGCCCAGTTCCGAGAACACTTTGTCCGCCGCCTTTTCGCGAATGTGACAGGTATTCAAGATCACCATATCCGCATCGGCGGGCTTGTCGGTGGGGCTATACCCCAAAGGTGCCAGAACGTCAGCCATCCGTTCCGAATCGTAAACGTTCATCTGGCAGCCATAGGTTTTGACGTAAAGTTTCTTGCTCACGGTTCGTTTTAGTCCCTTGGGTCGCTTAGCATGGACAGGCGTCCCGACAACGCCAACGCCAAACCCCGTTGCACCACCGATTGGCAGTGGGTGGACAAAGTTTTGCGATTGGAAAATTCCTGGATGCTGGTGGGCGGATGAA
This sequence comes from uncultured Rhodospirillaceae bacterium, assembly GCA_903924765.1. Taxonomy (GTDB): domain Bacteria; phylum Pseudomonadota; class Alphaproteobacteria; order Rhodospirillales; family Magnetospirillaceae; genus CAIYCT01. The sequence goes on from CAIYCT010000530.1 coordinate 3,142, forward strand.
ACACCACGTCCACCGTCAGATTGCCCAACCCCATGGCATTGAACAAATGATCCACCAACGTCATCTCGCCATACCACGCGTAAAAAGGACGGAACGCCCGCTGCATGGGCAACCCGTCCAGCCCACTATAAGCGATGGACACCGGTTGGACGATGATTGTTTTGGGTATTCCGTCCGCTCCGATCACCGGTTTTTCCACCACCGCGAACAGAGTGGACTTAAATGGCAGAACGTGATTGCCGTCGTTGGAGGTTCCCTCGGGGAACAGAATCAGGGTTTGGCCCTGCTCAAGCCGTTCGCGAACTGTGTCACGCTCCTTGTCGCTGCCCGAGCGGGATCGGTCGATATACACGGTACGGCCCAATTTGGTGATGAAACCGATGCCTGGCCAACCGGCCACGTCGGACTTGGACACGAAACATCCCCGGATCAAACTACCCAGGATGAAAACATCAAGATAAGAGCAATGATTGCTGACCACCAAGGTGGGGCCAGACTCGGGGATGGCGCCGTGAACCCGAATGCGGAAGCCAGTCGCTTTGATGATCCAGCGCCAATAGCCACGGGCGAAGTCCAACCACCAGCGTCCGCCGATAGCCAACAGAGTCGATTGAATGGGAATCATTACCAAGGTCACGATCACCAACCCGATGATCCGCAAAACTGACACCACAGGATTGATCACCTGCCGAAATCCTTCCTAATATTTGCGTCCAGATTCATAACGCTTCAGGTCTCATGACGAAACGCCCTCGCGGGTATTGCGATCATAATGCTTCACATATTTTTCCGTCACCAAATCGGTCTTGACCATGACGCAGACATCGGTGGTGTTGAA
>CAIYCT010000531.1 GCA_903924765.1 uncultured Rhodospirillaceae bacterium
AAACGCAAAGGCTGCGTAAAGTGCTCAACCAGCGATGCCTGCCAAGCAAATTTCAACATCGGGCGGGACATCCCCCGCGATCCTTCAAATCATCCATACCCAATCTACCCACGAAAATTCAGTGGGCCATTGTCGGCGATTTCGATGCTCAGGGGCATGCGGTTAGGATCGGACGCTTACCAGCGATACATTGATGTAAATGATACGATGCTCAAGGAAGCCGTTAATCTGATGGGGTAAAGGGATTTCAAGCTGATGGCACTGCACCGCATAATTTTAACCCACCATTCAGATTTGGCTTCCTTTATTGAGGACATTAAGGGAATTGAGATTCACATATCACCAGAACGGTTGGTGTGGGCACCAGATGCGTTGGGAATTGATGACAAATACCACCGGGCACTTTGGGGGTGGTGGTTAAATTATTTCTTCGACAAGAAAGGTCGCATTTCGCCCCAACACAACCAGCCCAGCATTGCACTTCATTCTGATGGCGATGCAGATAGGGAAATTATTACTCGACTAAAATTGCAATTAAGCAACTCCATCAGGATCAGCAAAGAGATCGATCTTGAAGCCGTTAAAGCATCAATGCCAACGATAATCTGCCACGCTGAAGATTGTGAATATTACATTGATTGGGACATTGATGATGAAGGACGCGATCTTACGCACTATGACAAACGGGACAGAATGAAGCGATTTGGAGATCGTGAGAATTTAAAAAAATATCGGCAGTTTGCACGTGATTTGCTGCCAATGGAGGAGGACAATTAACCCAGTTTCTTGACCAGTTCCTCCGGCGAAATGTGGGTGTATCTTGCCAACATCCGATATTCGCGATGACCACTCATAATCGCCACCTCCGGCACCGCCAAGCCTCGTTCAAACAATCTGGTGATTGCTTCGTGCCGTAGATCGTGAAAATGCAGGTCATCAATATTGACCCGCTTCAACAACCGATCAAATGCCAATCTGACGGCAGTGACAGAAACGGCAAACACTCGTTTCTTATCCAATCCAAACCTTGACCTGATAATCTCCATCGCCTTGGTGCTCAACGGCACAGTTCGAGGAAATCCATTCTTGGTCATTGGCAGGTGGGCTAAACATTTTCTGAAATCGATGTTCGCCCATTCAAGTGCAAGGATTTCACCTTTACGCATCGATGTTTCAATCGCCAGTTCAATCATCGGCATCAAGTAGGTGGATACTGAATCCTCCATCCCCTTGTGCATCTTTTCCAATTCCCCAGGAATCAATCGGCGTGTTCGACCAGGTGGGATTTTCGGCTTACGAATGGCATCAACTGGATTCTTGATGAAAGGATAATCCCAATCGATGGTGGCGACCTTAATAATATGACCCAACAGATTCAGTTCGTGCCGCACCTGCTGTGTTCCACAGGTTTTCGAGCGTTCATTGCGATATGATGCAAATGTTCCAGTGGTTAAATCCTTCAACATCACCGTGTGCATTGGGTGAGTCATAAAGCGATTTAACCGATATGATTCTTGTCTGGCACTGCGTTTGGTGCTGCTGATTTCCACCCTGTATCGTTCAATCAATTGACCGAAGGTAGTTGTCGCCATAACACCAGCAGCAGATTCAACACTTCGATCATTATTAGCCTCAATAGACCGTGCCCAAACTATCGCATCAGCCTTTAAATCAAAGGTCTTAGCGATGACGGGACTACCATTAAGTTTAATTTGTGCTTGCCACTTGTTTCCCCTTTTTCTAAAACAAGCCATTGATAATGCTCCAATAATTTACCACACGGGTGGCAAGAATTGGACGACTACCTCGAAAATATAGGGACAGTCCAGTCTTAGCTATTTGATATTGTTATGTAATGACTATGCAACCATTCCGAGCTTGGGAAGCTTCTGCTCTACCATTGAGCTACACCCGCCTGATTCAAAGACGTATAGGCTCGATGGTTATAGAAATAACGTGGCGTTTGCGCAAGGGGGTTAGGCTATGCCGCCGCGCTGAATACTATGGCGAAGCCACAATGATCAGCGCGGCAGAAGCCACGAATCGTTCGACCGCTTAGCGGTTGGAGTCGTTAGCCGACACGTGCGCGGTTTCTTGCTCGTCATCCGCTTGGGCCAAGACGCCCGACGGCGGGGCGGTATGGGGCTTGATCAGCAGCATCGGTTGGGAATAGGTGTAGCCCAAGGTTTGCGTGATCGGCGGAAAGACTCGGATGGCGTCCTTATTGACCGCTGCGGTTTGCTCATCCGCAAAAGCGGCGACAGAGCAAAGCAAGGACACAGTAACGGCAAATGTAAATGTCTTCATGATCATCTCGACGACGGTTCGTGCCGATGGCGGCATTTGCCCGATCGTCGCCTTTCCTAGGCGTTGGACTGACTCTTTGCAGACAAGAACGGAATCTCTATCCTTGTTGCGGTGCACAATACATATAGGAAAAGATGGTCACAGTAAAAGCGTGGAATGCGCATGCCCCCCGCGCTTTTTTGAAAGCCTGCCTACCTTTTAGGGTTGGATCAACTTGCTTGTTTGAAGGCGGTTTGCACCGAGTTTTGCAACGATACCGATTCGACGGTGATGAAGGCAGTTGGCACGGATGCTGGGTCTGTTGCCAATGTCAAAGCCTCCGCTGGGACGGTTTGGGCGGGTAGTCCCTGCCATGAGCTATGGGTAGGGAGAGACTCGCCCTTCATGACCACTGTCAACGATCCTACTCGGGCGAAATCGCCCACATTGGTGTCGTAAAGCACGGCCGAATTGCTGCCGATGGTGATGCCTTGTCCCAAATGGACGCGGCCCACTTTCATCACGCGATCTTCGTACAGGTGGGTTTGCAGCGCCGATCCGGCGTTAATGACGCACCAATCGCCCACGGTGACGCAATCGAACTCGGTGATGTCGGTGGTGTCTATGAACACCCCTTTGCCGATCTTGGCGCCGAACAAGCGCATACCCCAGGGCAGGAAGGCGGAGCCGCGCAAATGATCCAGGATCACCTTGCCCGCCAAGCCCCAATACAACACGGCGATGGATTCGGTTCGCAGCGCCCACCACGACCACATGGGCTTCACGGTGGGTTTATAAACGCCCATCATCAGCCACTTCATCAGCGCGGCGGACAGCATCAGTCCGATAGAGACCAACGAGCTGGCGGCCATGAACTGCGGAATGACTTGGCCCAGATCGCGGGCCATAATGGCAGGAGCCAGGGCTTCGACGGCGTAATTGCCGAAGGTGATGAACAACATGGTGGGAAACGAAACCGAGAAGGCTTCGAACACGCCGCGGGCGATGCGACGCCAGCGCGGCGGGTTGAAGGTCCAATTGGACCCGATATCCTTGAATTCTTGGCGGACAGGGAAGGCGATGGGCGGACTGCCGAACCAAATGCCGGGCTTGTCCATTTGCTCGTTATCGGGAGTGGCAGAATTGATGCCAATCAAGGTGTCGGACGGGATAATGGCTCCGGCCGGAACCACGGCGTCGTTACCCACGAACACGCGCGAACCCAAGGTGATCGGCTCCAGCGTCACCCAACCCAACTGACAGGCTTCTTCGCCTAACATGACTTCATCGGCGATAAAGCAGTGATCGCCGATCTCGACCAGATCATAGCGGCCCGACAAGTTGGTGGAAATCTCGGCGTCGCGGCCGATCTTGGCGCCCATCAAGCGATACCAGAAGCGCATATAGACGGTGGCGTAAAGGGATGACAAGGTGTCCAGAGTCAGCTCGGTGCAAAGGCCGACGACCCATTTACGGAAGAAGAACCCGCTATGGACGGAATAGGTGCCAGCCTTGACCGAAG
>CAIYCT010000532.1 GCA_903924765.1 uncultured Rhodospirillaceae bacterium
AGCGTCCTTGACTGGTGCGCGGTGTCGGCCAAGGTGATCAGAGGCGCCGTTGCCGCAAACGACGCCCAACTTCGCATCACCGGCTGGGGCAACGGCTTCACCGCCAGCATTGCGGTGCCCCGCACCCCCGACATCCAAATTCCGTTTACGTCGTTCAAGGAGAGCGGCCTCCGTGTCGCCATCCCCAGCGCCCTTGCGGAGTTCCAATCCGAATTCAGCCTGACCCCGGAGCGCCTGCGCAACCTTCGAGATGGATGCGTTGTGCCCTTCCTGAAGGCAAGTCCAGCCAAGTTGCGGAATACACCCCTGCTCGTATGCGACGCTGAGGAGGGGATATGCCTCGAACACGGCGACACAAAGCGGTGTGAGACCTTCCCGGCTGAGGTCATCGCTGACCATGGCGGTGCAGTTCCACTCCTGGCCGAAGACTTTGTCCGGCACATCGACAATCTGGCACGGATCGTCACCGACCACCCGGTCAGCATCTACATCGGTGGTGAAGGCGTGATGGGCATTCGAGCCTTTACCGACCACTGCCAGATCGAGGCGGTGATCCCTGGCGTTGCCGGAGACGAACTATTGCGCTCGCCGGACTTCGCCCAGTGGCTGGAGCCGGAAGCATGCGCCCCCGCCGCCCCTTCTGCCGACGCCCAGGACGCCAGCACAGCCTGCGACACGACCGAGGCGCCGGCCAAGCCCCCTCAGAAGCGTGGTCGCCCCAAGAAGTCCTCCTGATCCGGTGCGCACCATGCTTACCGACTACACAAAGCGGACGGCGGGGTTTGCATCCTACATACCCGCCGCTCCCCCTGGATACTCCGAGTTCCCCGTCGCCCTTCCCAAGAATAAGGAGCGTGCGCTCCCTGCTGGCCTGTCCAAATCCGACCTCAACTTCCTGAAGCCCGAGAGCACGCTGCTCCATTACGACAAGGCCCTGGTAAGCGCAGGGCTAGTGTTAGGCAAAAACTCGACCCGTATTCCAAAGCCGATGATCTCCGATTTATCAAGCCGCGCCCCAGGCACGACGATTCTCTGGGACAGCTCGGGGTTTCAGCTGATCGATGACAAGGTTGTGTGGAGAGGCGACGAGACCAGGAGGCTGGTTCTCCAGGCCTGCGAGTATTACGCAGATGTCGCGGCTTCCCTGGATATCCCGCCATTCCAGATCAGCAAACAATTTCCAACATACGAGGTTAGCAGGGACACGACAGTCGCCAGTCTCAAGTATTATGACAAGCACCGGCGCCGTGGTCCTAAACCATTATTTCTGAATTCTCTCCACGGTTTGACCCCGGACCAGTGCGACGATTGGTATCGACACGTCAAATATTTCCCAATGGAGGGGTGGGCTTTTGGCTCCCTCTATAAGCGCCGCCTGTCAGAACTGCTCCGACGGCTGATAGTCATCTTGAACGAAAACCTGATGGACGGGCGCTCCTGGATGCACGTATTCGGGACCAACCGCCTTCCCCTTGCCTGCGCATTGACCACAATCCAGACCGTTCTATCGCGGCTGATGGGGCGGTTCGTCCAGGTGTCCTATGACACCTCCTCGCCGTTCACGATGGCCTACAAAAGCCGGTTGGCATACCTGGGCTACGCCATCGACAAGTCGGCAATGGTGATGAAGCACTGCCGCTTCCCGAACTGGGATGCATCGATCGGGAAGGATGAACTGCGGTTCCCGACCCTCATCCCCACCGCCATCAGCAACCGTCTGGTCCTGTCCGACATATGCCTGCCCGATAGCCCAACGTTCGCTCCGTCAAGTTGGGATGACCCGTCCTACCACTTGATCGCGAACCACAACCTCGAAGTGCTGTTCAACGCGATCGTCGCGGTCCACCGCATTTACCTGCTGGACGAAAACAATGCCGCTGGGCTGTGCCCGGACTGGCTGATCAGAACCCGGATTGGGATCGAAGAGGTTCTCACCTCTCAAACCCCGATGGACGCTTTGGCGAAATACACCGCCGACTTCGACAAGACTACGGTCGTCGGCCGATCAATATCCGCTATCGACCTCTTCACCAATGACAATGACACCCAATACGCACTGGACGTTGCGTAATCAAGGAGGGCATCACGATGATCACTATCTGGAAACGGTTTGAGTTTGCGGCCGCTCACCGGCTGCCAATGACGCCTTCCACCCATAAGTGCCACAACCTGCACGGCCATAACTTCGTTGTCGTCCTGTCCTACGCGGGCACGATTAACAGCGATGGATGGGTCAGAGACTTCGCCGACATCACCACCGCCTGGAACACGGTCAAGGCGCTCGTTGATCACCAATACCTGAACTCGATCCCAGGGCTTGAAAACCCGACCAGCGAGGTTCTGGCAGCCTGGATATGGGCGCGGATGGCTTCGCTCGTCCCTGGCCTCGTCGCCGTCGAGGTTCAGGAAAACGCAACCTGCGGCGCGATCTATCGCGGCGCTTGAGCACTGCCAAAGGGAGAAACCAGATGGCACAAGCACTCGTCCTATTTTCCGGCGGGCAGGATTCTTCGACTTGCCTCGCCTGGGCACTGACCCGCTTCGAGATCGTCGAGACGGTTGGGTTCTATTACGGGCAACGCCACTCCGTCGAACTGGACTGCCGGGACGCCGTTCGCGCCGGTATCGCTGGCCTGAACGATGGCTGGGCACGGCAGTTGGGTCAAGATCATCTCCTCAATCTCAGCGCCATCGGCGAACTCGGTGGATCGGCGCTGACGACGGGCGGTGAGTTCAAGACTGCGGAAGGAAGTCTGCCCGCCGCCTTCGTCCCCGGTCGCAACATCATGTTCCTCACCTTCGCCGCCGCCGTTGCCTACCATCGCGGCATTCAGCACCTCGTCGGCGGCATGGCGGAAGGCCCTTACCCCGACTGCCGGGACGACACCCTCAAATCTCTCCAGGTGACCCTGAACCTCGGGATGGAGACCAACATGGTCATCCATACCCCCCTGATGTGGCACGACAAGGCGGGAGCCTGGGGGATGGCGGAAGACCTGGGAGGTCATGCCCTGGTTGACCTCATCCGCACCGATACCCACACCTGCTACGCAGGCGACAGGACCATGCTGCACGACTGGGGTTATGGGTGCGGCACCTGTCCGGCCTGTATCAAGCGAGCGGATGGCTGGCAGCGGTATGCCGCGCGGCTCGCTGATGGCCTAAAGCATAAAGCAACCCATCCCGAACTTCCCGCAAAATCAATGCGGTAATCCTTACCGCCTTAGGTTCTGATCACCATCAAATGGTCAGAACCTAAGGCAGTAAATCTGTAGCCCTCAACTTGCTGTTCACGACACAATAACCGAGACATGGAGAATCAGATGTCCACCAAGATCAAGAACCGCTTTATGAAGCCCGCAACCCGCAACAGCAATACTCAATTGCTGGATCGGACAACCAAAATTGATGTTCAGGTCCATTCGGCTCAGTACTTCACACTTATATTGGCGGACGGCAAGGTGTTCAATA
>CAIYCT010000533.1 GCA_903924765.1 uncultured Rhodospirillaceae bacterium
CACCCTTGACGGTCCCTTTGGCAGATCACGGCATTGCACTTCATGCGACGGCGATCGATTTTTCCGAAGCCAATCCAAGCGTTGGACTGGTCACCAATCGAGCGACCACATCACTTTACGTTATCTTGGGTAGCGATATCGACCTTGGGAAATTGCTTGGGTTGTCGGGTACTTCGCTGCATTTTGAGAATACTTATTTTCCAGCGACCAGGAATTTAAATATCGCAGCACAAATGGGTGATAGTCAAATTGGGTATGAGCCAGCCTATACTCCACGGGCAACGCGATTGTCTCTTGCAACCATAGAGCAAAAGATGTTGGGTGATTCCGTTGATATTGAGGTCGGCATTACGCACCCAGCTTATCACTATGCACAATTTAATTGTGGTGAAATAAACAATTGTTTTCAGGAAATACTATTCATTAATGCACGATATCCATCTTATATTTTTGGCGTGCCTGGTGGCAATATTACCTATCATATGACGCCTGATTTATACATTCAGGGTGGCGCTTTTGCCATTGAGTCAAATGCGAATTCACATCTTGGATATGATTTTATCGACAGAAGTTACGATGGCGCTCTGATCATGCAAGAAATCGGACTGAAGACAGACTTCAGTCACGTCGCCTATCCCTATAAGATCTCTGTCACTGGTTTCGTCAATAACGTCTCCCACCTTGATTACGACGCGGCTTCTGCGGATGGCGCCGCCACGCGGAGCGTAAAAGGCACTTCCGGCATTGTCGTGATGAGCGATAAGACCGTTTGGCGCAAGGACGGAGGAGCAGACATTTCCAACACCAGTCCCACATCGCTCAAGATTTATGGCAGCGCTGGTCTTGGGCTTGATACAACGATGCCGATCCATTCGGATGTCTTTGTCGGCGCGACCGTGCTGGCGCCGTTTTCCGATCGACCCAAGGACTCTTATGGGCTGAAGGTCATGTGGGAACGGCTTAATTCACGCTATGAACGCTATCTTACCGAGGCAAATCATGTTTCAGGGGGGACGGCAACGTCGTACTCACAAGATACTTTTGTATTCGAGATGAACGCGCATTTTCAATTGCCCATGGGCATGGTGTTCGAACCGACCGTCCAATACGCTGTCGAGCCGAACAGTTACTACAATCCCTTTACGTCGAAACAGGCGCAAGATGGCGTTTATATCGCAGGAACAGTTGTCATTCCCTTTGGCGCGATGTTGGGTATGTAACGTCTTTCCGCGTCATGGGGTTAAAACGTCCAGTTAAGGCTAGACAATGCCGGGAGTAGCGCCTTGTCGAAACATTTCGATGCAGTTTTTCCCCCGCTCCACGCTGTCTTTGCCGTCTAATTTGCCGGTGGTATGGTGAAGTCTTGCGCCGCTGTCGCTTTCCACATATTGGATGACAATCGAGTTGTCGCCCTGTTGATGGGCGGTTTCATAAAGCTGGACACCTCCAAAAACCTCGGCATTGGCGTGATTTTGGACTGACCGGAGCGGCATTGGTGCTGGTCAGGCCCTATCCGCGCCGACTTCCGCAGG
>CAIYCT010000534.1 GCA_903924765.1 uncultured Rhodospirillaceae bacterium
CGCCGCGCCGCCGCGCAAGCCCGCTCGCAGTTGGCGCCCATGAAAAAGCAGGTGGATAAGACCGAGAAAGAGATGGAGCGCCTGAGCGCCAAGAAGCTGGACATCGAAGCCAAATTGGCCGATCCCTCTTTGTACCAAGGGCCGCCCGATAAACTGAATGCGATCCGCAAGGAACTGGCCGATATGACAAGACAGTTGTCCAAAGCGGAAGCTTTGTGGATCGAAGCCACCGAAGCCTACGAAGCGGCGCAAGCGAGTTAAGTTTCTAATCGTCTCTTAGTGCGCTACTATAAACCCAATAAAATCTGGAGGGGCTTTCCGTGCCGCCGAGTTCCGCTGATTTGTGGCCGCAACTGACGGCCATCGCCGCCAGCGTGGTTGCCGTCTTGGCGGTCCTGTACGCCGTGACCGTCACCATCCGTCTGCATGCGCTAAAGCGTGCCATGAAGGCCCGGATGAAACGGCGGCGCAAAGATGATCTCACTCGCAATCAGTTTCTGGTCGCCATTGGCCATGATCTGCGCCAACCCCTGCAAGCCGCAGCCATGTTCGGCGAGGTATTGACCCAGCGGTTGGAGGAAACCCCGCACGCTCCGATCATCGCCCGCATGATGCAGGCCATCAACGCCACCGGCGCATTGCTGTCGGCGCTGGTGGAAGTATCCAATTTGGAACTGGGCCGGGTCGAGGTCCTGCTTCACCCGGTCGAGTTGGCTCCGTTGTTGGAATCCCTGTTTTTGCAAATGGAGCCCTTGGCGCTGGAAAAATCCCTGCGCTACCTGCTGCAAACCAGCAATGCCATAATCATGACCGATCCGCTGTTGCTGGAACGGCTGGTGCGCAACCTGCTGGTCAACGCCATCAGCTATACGGAAACAGGCGGCGTGCTGCTGGGCTGCCGCCACCGCCCCGGACAAATCGGCATCCAAGTGGTCGATACCGGCATCGGCATCCCCGCCGCCCAACTGGATCACATCTTCAGGGACTTCACCCGCCTGGCCCCCAAAACCCAAAGCGGCAATCTGGGCCTGGGGCTCTCCATCGTCCGCCGCACCGCCCGCTTGCTGAACCACACCATCGAGGTCAAATCCACCCCCGACAAAGGCTCGTCCTTCACCGTCTGGGTGACGCGGGTTTAGGGATGGATATGTACCGCCCTTGTTGAAAATTGATGCGCTGCACACATATTTATTAAAAGAACCAGTGAGTTTTCTAGGTTAAATTTTCAGGAACGCGAAATGGGTTTGTTAAGCCGCTTGAATACCAAGATACATCCCCCTATCCACAAACCCAAAATACCGGAGGGAGTACTAATTTACGCCATCGGCGATGTGCATGGTGAACTTTTCCAGCTTGAACGGCTGTTGGGAAAAATAGAAGCGGACGCCTTACGCCGTGACGCCGATCGTAAAATTATCATTTTTCTTGGTGACGTCATTGATCGTGGCGGCCATTCCCGCGACATCATTGGCTCCTTAGGCAAAGACCCGTTCGTGCTCCCCGAATTCGAGGTAATTTGTCTGAAGGGCAATCACGAGCAGGTCATGCTCGATTTCTTCGATCACCCCGAAACCAGCCAAGCTTGGTTTCAATATGGCGGCGTTGAAACTCTGGCCAGTTATGGCATCCGCGCGGGGGCCAGGACCGAAGCCCCTGAGAAATTGGCTCAATTGCGTGATGAAGCCCTTCTGGCGATACCCACCCGTGACGTGGCGTTTCTTCGGAGCCTAAAAACCCGATTCACCCTCGGCGATTATTTTTTCGTCCATGCGGGCGTGCGCCCCGGCATCACCTTGGACCGGCAGAGCGCCGAGGACTTGCTGTGGATCCGCGAGCCGTTCCTAAGCTCGACCCAATTTCACGAAAAAATTATTGTCCACGGCCACACGGTCCATGCCGAACCCCAGAACTTGCCCAATAGGATCGGCATCGATACCGGGGCCTACGCCACCGGGATATTGACGTCGCTTGTTCTTCATGGTGATCAAGGATGTTTTCTTCAGTCGGCATAGGGTCATCCCCCCAGCGGCAACGTCACAGTGAAAAACGCGCCGCCGTTGGGGCCGTTGGCAGCTATGATGGTGCCCGCATGTTCTTGCACGATGGTGTAGCTGATCCACAGACCCAATCCGGTGCCCTCGCCCACCACCTTGGTGGTGAAGAACGGCTCGAAGATCTTGTCGAACGCTTCGGGCGCAATGCCGGGACCATTGTCGGCGACGGTGATGAGGGCGTCGCGATCGGTCTTGCGCAACGTGATGGTAATCTTGGGACTGTCAACTCCACGCACGGCGTCCAGGGCATTGTCGATCATATTGACCGCCACTTGATGGATTTGCCCTTCATGGGCGTCGATCATCACCCCCGCCGTCAAGTCCAGGTCGATTTCTGCCTTGGTCTTCTTGGCTCGCGACGCCCAATGGCTGGCGGTGCGGATGATCTTTTCCAGATCAACACTTTGCCGGTCGCCGGTTTTGCTGAACGACAGACGGCGCAGATTGCGCACGATCTCGGACACACGGGCCGCGCCCTCCAAGGTGCCCTCGATCAAGGGGGCGCAATCGTCCAACAGCGCGTCGATCTTTAGCGATTGACGCAAGGAAGAGGCATCAGGGTCACCGCCGCGAACGGCGTCGAAATACTGCACCAAGCTTTGGCGGTAGCGCTCTAAGGTATGGATGTTGCCGTAAACGAAGCTGATGGGATTGTTGAGTTCGTGCGCCACCCCAGCCACCAGACGGCCCAGGCTGGCCATCTTTTCCTGCTCGACCAATTTGCGCTGGGCATGCTGCAATTCCAGATGAGCCTTGTGCAGGGCTTCGTAAGCGCGGCGCAACTCGCCGATGGGGCGACCCGTCAACACCGTGCCCATGCGGCGGCCCAGATGATCCAGCCGGGCCGAACAGTTAACCGCCATCAAATCGGACACGCCCAATGCGGTCATGAAGCGCATTTCGGCGTTGCGCTCGTCGGTGCATTTGTCTTGGATCAACAGAGCCATGGCGAACGGACGATCCGCCTCGTCGATAAAATCGGCGATGGGCGAGCCCAGGATTTCCGACTCGGGCTGTCTGAGCAGACGCAAAAAGGCCGGATTGATTTGCTGAATCAGCCCACGCCCATCCACCACCACCAGAATGTCCGACACCGAGGCGATGACGCTGGAGATAAAGGTTTGCGCTTCCTCCAGATCCTTATTCTTCCATTCCAGATCGGATTCGTAACGCAGCAGGTCGGAATAAACCTCGTCCATTTTGTGGATCACATCCATCCACATGGATTCGCTGTCGCCGGTCAGGGCAATGGACTCGCCGCCGGTGACTTTCGCGATCAAATTGCCGGGACCAGATCGTCCCGATTTACTCATCGCCCAAATCCATGCCGCGCGCCAAACCGTAGCGCTCGATCTTGTTGCGCAAGCCCACCCGCGACAGGCCCAGTTCGGCGGCGACGCGACTGATATTGCCGCTCAGTTTGCTCAAAGCGTCGGTGATCACCGCGCTTTCCAGCGCCTCGACCCGATCCTTCAACGTGCCGACCGTACAAGCGGAATCTAGGAGAGCAGGGCTACCAGCGACAATGTTGGCCCCCAATACCTGAGGCGGCAATTCGCCGTCGCCATCGGTCAAGGTGACCATGCGTTGAATTTCGTTTTGCAATTCGCGCACATTGCCGGGCCAGTCATAACGCATCATCAACCGCAAGGTTTCCTCGGCGAACCCCGACACCCGGCGGCCAAAGGATTGATTGACCTCCACCAGAATGCGAGCGGCAATGGCGGGGATGTCCATGGGTCTGGCCTTCAAATCGGGCAGATGGATGGGAAACACCGCCAGACGGTAATACAGATCGCGGCGGAACCGTCCGGCCCGCACTTCGGCTTCAAGGTCGCGGTTAGTGGCCGAGATCACCCGCACATCCACCTTGCGGGGGCGCTGCGCCCCCAACGGGCGGATTTCGCCTTCCTGGAGCACCCGCAACAGCTTGACCTGGAACGACGGCGAGGTCTCGCCAATTTCGTCCAAAAAGATGGTGCCGCCATCGGCCACTTCAAACAAGCCGATGCGGTCGTTATAGGCTCCGGTGAAGGCGCCCTTCTTGTAGCCGAAAAGCTCGCTTTCCAGCAGTTCGTCGGGCAAGGCGCCGCAATTTTCCACCACGAACGGCTGACCGGCCCGCTCAGAGCCGTTATGAATGGCCCGCGCCATCAATTCCTTGCCGGTGCCCGACGCGCCGGTGATCAACACGGAGATGCCGTAATCCGCCGCGCGCTCGGCCAAGGACAAGGTCTGGCGCATGGGGCTTTCCGCCGTGTGGGTGATGCGGTTGAAATCGAACAGGCGCTTTTCCACCCGCCGCCGTTCGCTGACCGCACGGGCCATGCGGTCGGGAGTGGGCTTGGTTTCGGCCACTGTGCGACCACTGACCTTTTGATAGCGGAACAGCTCCGCCGCCTCGCGCACCGCCGCCATCAGCGCGTCGGGCTGCCACGGCTTGGTGATGTAACGAAAGATGCCCGCCTCGTTGACGCTGGCGATGATGTCCTCGGAATCCGTATAGCCCGAGATGATGATGCGGATGGGATCGGGCCACAAATCGCGCACCCGCTTCAAGAAATCCACTCCGCTTTCGCCGGGCATGCGTTGGTCGCAAAGAATTACTTGGACCATGTCGCCGGCCAACACCGCTTCCGCTTCCGCCGCGTTGGCGGCGCAGATCACTTCGAATTCCCCCGACAGCACCCGACGCAAGGATTCCAGCGACCGCACCTCGTCATCGATCACCAGCACCGTGCTTTGCGTCGCCGTCTCTTTCTTTCCCTCCAAGGGCCGTTCCAGCGCGTTCATCTTCCCCCCTAACAAATCCTGGGCAATTGCTCTCCCGCCAGCCAATCGACCATGCGTCCGCCCCCAAACACCGTGATCATCTGAACGAAGTGATTATCGTCGGCGATGATCTCGCCGATGGCAGCCGCATCCATTCCCAACGGATGAGCCTTCATCGCCTCCAGAACCGCCTCCGCCCTATCGGCCTGAACCACCGCCACCAGCTTGCCTTCATTGGCGACGTTGAGCGGGTCCAGCCCCAGCAATTCGCACGCCGCCGCCACTTGGTCCCGGATGGGAAGGTCAGCCTCGCGAATGCGCACCCCCACCCGGGATTGGTTGGCCACCTCGTTCAAGGTGGCGGCCAGACCGCCGCGCGTGGGGTCGCGCATCAGCTTTAACCCGCCTTGCGCCGCCGCCACCATGGTGGCGGTCAATCCATGCAGCGCCGCCGAGTCCGATTGGATCTCGGTTTCGAATTCCAGATTGTCGCGCTTGGACATCACCGCCACGCCATGATCCCCCATGGTGCCCGACACCAAGATCACGTCGCCGGGGCGGGCCTGATCGCCCGACAAATTCAATCCGGGCGGAACCATGCCCACCCCGGCGGTGGAGATAAACACGCCATCGGCCTTGCCCCGCTCCACCACCTTGGTGTCGCCGGTCACCACCGGCACTCCGGCGTCGCGCGACGCTTGCCCCATGGACCGCGCGATGCGATCCAGATCGGCCAAGGGAAAGCCTTCCTCGATGATGAAGCTGGCCGACAGATACAACGGCGTGGCCCCCGCCATGGCCAGGTCATTGATGGTGCCATGCACCGACAGCGAGCCGATATCGCCGCCGGGAAAAAACAACGGCGTGACCACATAGCCGTCGGTGGTCATCACCATGCGCCCGCCCGGCACGTCGAAGGCGGCTTGATCGTTGGCTTGACGCAACAACGGATTGTCCAGGGCGGCATGAAAGATGTCGGCAATCAGCTGTCCCATGGCGCGTCCTCCCGCCCCGTGCGACAGATCCACCCGACCGTTGGCGATGTCCAGTTTGCGGCGAATGGGCTTTTGCAGGGTCATGACGCTTTCTCCAATTCACGGAACCGGCCATAGGTCCAATGGGCGGCGCAGGCCCCTTCCGACGACACCATGCACGAGCCCATGGGCGTGTCGGGGGTGCAGGCAATGCCAAACAATTTACAATCGACAGGGCGTTTCAGTCCGCGCAAGATGATGCCGCATTCGCAGGCCGGATTGTCCGAGGCGGTGATGCGGGCGACCTGGAACCGCCGCTCGGCATCGTATTGGGCAAATTCCGGCTTCAGCGTCAGAGCGCTGTGCGGGATCGCGCCCAAGCCCCGCCATTCGAAGCTGTCGCGCAGCTCGAACAAGGCCGACACTTCCGCTTGCGCCTTAACATTGCCCGCCGTCGTCACCGCCCGCAGATATTGATTTTCCACCTGGGCGCGGCCTTCATTGACCTGACGCACCAGCATCAACACCGCTTGCAACACATCCAACGGCTCGAACCCAGTCACCACCACCGGCTTGTTGTAATCGCGCGCATAGGGTTCATAGGGCTGAGTGCCAATGATCACACTGACATGGGCGGGACCGACGAAACCGTCCAGCTTTACCCCCTCTTCACCCGCGTCCAAAATCGCGCCGATGGCCGACGGGGTCAGCACGTGGTTGCACAGGATACTGAAATTCTTCAAATCCAGCTTTTGCGCCGTGCGCACCGCCATGGCGGTAGGCGGCGTGGTGGTCTCGAAACCGATGGCCATGAACACCACTTGGCGGTTGGGTTCGGCCTTGGCGATTTCGATGGCATCCAAGGTGGAATAGACCATGCGGATGTCGGCCCCATCGGCCTTGGCCCGCATCAGGCTTTGTCCTTTCGAGGCCGGAACCCGCATCAAATCCGCATAGGTGCACAACGTCACCTGCGGGTGAGACTTGACCAAGGCGATGGCCTCGTCGATGCGTCCGATAGGCAGCACGCAGACCGGACAGCCGGGACCGTGAATCATGGCGACTGATGGCGGCAGCAAGTCTTCGAGGCCGTAACGAGCAATAGCGTGGGTGTGACCACCGCAGAATTCCATAAAGCGATAGGAAGGCCTAGTCGCCTCGGCGGCAATGGCGGCGGCGATGGATTTGGCCAAATCGCCGTCGCGATATTCGTCCACATGTTTCATTGCGCCGCCATCCCTGCTTCTTGCAACAGCTCCAGGGTTTTCAAGGCCTCGTCCTCGTCGATCTTGCTCAAGGCGTAGCCCACATGGACGATGACGTAATCACCGACCTGCACGTCCTCGACCAAGGCCAGCGAGATGATTTTAATTACCCCGTCCAGACTGATCTTGGACATCTGGTCTGGCAACAACTCGACGACGCGAGCCGGTATGGCTAGGCACATGTTTGCAGTCTCCCCAAATAAGCCTGACCCAATGACAAACCGCCGTCACCAGCGGGAACCAAAGACGGAAACCAACCGCGCAATCCGCGCCCGGCCAACGATGCGTGCAAGCCGTCGGCCAAAACCGCATTCATCAGACATCCGCCGCCCAACGCAACATCCATCACGCCCAAACGCCCCGCTTGATCGACGATCCAGTCGGTCACGGCATGGATCAGCGTGCCATGAAACAGCTCGGCCCCATAAACCGGGTCCAAGCCCGGTTCGGCCAGCGCCGCCAGCAGCGGCATCAGACTCAAGATACCGTCCTTAAGGACGTAACCGTCCGCCATCACGCGCGGGGCCCGCACCAAAGCTTCCAAGTCCATGGCCGCTTGGCCTTCGTACTGCTGAACCAGACACACGCCCAACAACGCCGCCGCCGCGTCGAACACCCGACCTAGGCTGGTGGTCTTGGGCATGGTCATGCGCGGCATCAGACGGGCCAGATCGGCGGCGTTGAACCGCGTGGCCCCTTCGTTCAACCGGCCCAAATCGGCCAGCACCGACAGGCCCATGCGCCACGGTTCGCGCGCAGCTTTGTCGCCGCCGGGCAGAGCCAACGGAGCCAAATGCCCAACCCGCCGCCAGGAACCGCCGTGCAGGTGAATCAGCTCACCGCCCCACGCGCCGCCGTCTGCGCCATAGCCGTGACCATCCAGCGCCACGCCCAGCACCGGTCCGGTCAGGCCATGCTCCGCCGCCACCGCCGCCACATGGGCCGCGTGATGCTGAACCGACACAATGGGAACACCGAAGCGCTCGGCAATGCGCGAGGTATACAGATCGGGATGCAGATCGCAGGCCACCAAATCCGGGCTAACCCCGGTCAGGTCCAGCAGATGCGCCACCGCTTCCTCGAAGAACGCGATGGTGGCGGCGTTGTCCAGGCAGCCCACATGCTGCGACATAAACGCCTCGCGCCCTCGGGTCACCGTCACCGTCACCTTCAGATGCGCGCCCAGCGCCAACACGCATGGACCGTCGGCCCCCAGATCAA
Source organism: uncultured Rhodospirillaceae bacterium (assembly GCA_903924765.1). Classification (GTDB taxonomy): domain Bacteria; phylum Pseudomonadota; class Alphaproteobacteria; order Rhodospirillales; family Magnetospirillaceae; genus CAIYCT01. Next base: position 8,287 of record CAIYCT010000534.1, read on the forward strand.
TGGGATCGGGCGCGAACCCACGGGCGCGGCGCAAGAACACCGGACCCGATGCATGGACCGCCTTCACCGAATCATCGGCACGAACCACAATGGGACGATCATGACCGACGATCAGGTCAGCAATCGACTGCAAACGGAGTTGAGCTTCGTCATCGTCGATAACCAGGGGCTCGCCGCCCGGATTGGCGCTGGTGACGACCAGAACCCGCCCGCGCTCTAATCCGACAACACCTTGAAAAATAAGGTGATGAAGTGGAGAATAGGGCAATACAACGCCGATTCTCGTCAGGTTGGGAGCCACCGACGGGGCCACAGCGCCCAAGGATTTCAGCAGCACGATGGGTCGAGCGCGATGGGTCAACACATCGATTTCCGATTGTTTCGACTCCGCAATGGTCGCCACTTGCTCCACATCCGCCACCATCACTGCGAACGGCTTGGACTCGCGGTTCTTGCGGCTTCGCAGCCGTGCTACTGCCGTCTCGTCGGTGGCGTCGCACAGCAGTTGGTAGCCGCCGATTCCCTTCAGCGCGACAATTTCCCCACGGTCCAAACAGGCAATTATTTCGCCAATGGAATGATCAAGCGTGGGACCGCAGACCGGACACGCCAGAGACTCGGCGTGATAGCGGCGCGAAGTGAGGTCGGTGTAGTCGCGCAGGCAGTCAGGACACAGCGGAAAATCCCGCAAGGAGGTTTGCGGCCGATCATAGGGCAGCTCCCGCGTGATGGTATAGCGCGGACCGCAATGAGTGCAGGTGACGAAGGGATACTGATAAAACCGGCTGGAGGGATCGAACAAATCCCGCAGACACTCAGGACACGTGGCGGCGTCGGCGGGAATGCGAGTTTGGATCGCACCGCCACCGCTGGATAAAATGTCGAACCCCGCTTGGCCGGTGGGCATGATCCCCTCGGCCTCGACGCTATCGATGCGGCACAAAGGCGGCGCGTCCTGAGTCAAGGCCCGGACGAACGGATCGATGCTGGCTCCCTCCACTTCGATCAACACGCCGTCGCCGTCATTCAAGACAAACCCCGACAGCCCCAACCGATCGGCCAAGGCATGCACAAAGGGACGGAACCCGACCCCCTGCACAGTTCCCCGAACCCGCATGTGCAGGCGCTGAACCGGTGCTGGTTGGATCTGCCCCATGGGCGCTACCGGGCAGCCAGAGCGCAGGCGGCGGCGCGGGCGGCGATCCAGTCGGTGAAGGCATCCATGCCCTCGCCGGTCTTGGCCGACACCACCATGGTTTGCAGCTTGGGATTCACCCGCAACGCATTGACCAAACAGGCGCCTTTGTCGAAGTCCAAATGGGGCAGCAGATCGGACTTGTTGAGCAGCATCAAATCGGACGCGGCGAACATGTCGGGATATTTGAGCGGCTTGTCCTCGCCCTCGGTCACCGACAGCACAGTGACTTTGTGCGCCTCGCCCAAATCGAAGGCGGCGGGACAAACCAGATTGCCCACATTTTCGATGAACAGCAAACCGCCCTTGGTCAGTGGCAGGGATTGCAAGGCGTGCCCGACCATGTGAGCATCCAAGTGGCAGCCCTTGCCGGTATTGACCTGGATGGCCTTGACGCCGGTAGCGCGAATGCGGTCGGCGTCGTTGCTGGTCTGCTGATCGCCCTCGATCACCACGATGGGAAAGCGCGCCTTCAACAGCTCGATGGTCTTGACCAACAAGGTGGTCTTGCCCGAACCAGGACTGGACATCAAGTTGAGGGCAAACACTCCTGCCTTGGCCAGCCGCGCCCGGTTTTCCTCGGCATGGGATTTGTTTTTGGACAGGATGTCCTTTTCGATGGAAACGATGCGCTCTTGCGACAGACCGGGAACATGAACCCCGGCCAACCCGCCGCCGTAATTGAGGGAATCGTGATCGTGATGATGGTCATGGCCATGATGGTGGTCATGGTCATGGTCATGGTCATGGTCATGGTCATGATGATGATCGTGGTCGTGATCATGCGTATGATCATGCCCGTGATCCTTGCCCTCGACTTTCGCCGTTCCGCATCCGCAAACCGTACACATCATTCCACCTCCAATTCCGACAGCCGCAAATCGTCGCCCGCCGTCATTTGCACATGATGATTGCCACAATCGGGGCAAGCTCCGAACCGTTCCGACAGGGCGACCGTCTTGGCACAATCCATACACCAGCCTGCACCGGAAACGGTGACGATCTCCAACACAGCCCCTTCGGCAATGGTGCCACGGCTGACCGCGTCGAAACAAAACAACAAGGCGTCGGGCATGGCGTGACTCAGCTCGCCCACAGCCAAGCGCACCACCTTGACCTTGGCGAAGCCGTCCTTGCGGGCCTCGTCCTCGACCAATCCAATCACGCTTTCAATCAACGACATCTCATGCATTGTCGGTCTCCGCCAACGCCACCCGGAACGGTACGCACGGATCGAACATCGCAGCAAGCCACGCGATCAAGCGTTGGGCCGTCGCCGCCGAGCCGACCTTGGCCCCCAATAATCCTGCGACGAAAGGCCCGGCTGGATGAAAATTCCATTCGGTGGGCGCGACAATGCCGTAATCGGCGATCAATCCCGCCTCGTCCAGTTTAACCCAATGATACAGCCGACCCCGAGGACTTTCCACGGCGCCGTAACCTTGCCCCGCTTGCAACGAACCGGTGGAGAACAAACCATCGGCTCCATTCTCCAAATCGGCGATGGCCTGTTCCAAATCGCGGATTCTGGCTTCCATACGGGCCGCCAGCCCCGACCCATGCGTGGCGAGACGATCATGACAGCGAGCAAAAGCACCGGTTTCAACGCACCGATCGGGCAAATACGGCAATTGGGCAAAGGCCTCTCTTTGAAATTCCAGGGACAGGGTGACCTGCTCGTCATCGTCCTCGGTCAGAACGTCGGGGGATATGGGCAGAAACGCCTGCTCGGACGGAACCATCGTCAATGCCCTATCCCGCAAACGACTGGAACGCCCGATCTCCAGCGCCTTAGCACCGTTCAACACCCGATTAACCAGGGCGGAGGGATCGCCGTTTCCAGCGGTCAAGTCCCGGCACGCCGCCAGCACGTCGCGCACGGGAACGATTTCCTCGGGCGACAACAAACCGGCGATACACGCTTCCGGCCACCCCATCACCAGCGCGCGCACGCTGTCGCCGATGCGTTCGGCCAACAAACCCAGCGCAAATCCCTGATGGGAAAGATCCGCATTCATGGACGTCGCCACCGCCAAGCGCGATGCAATGGTGTGAGAATAACCGCACAGAGAAAACAACCGCCCGGCCAGAACGGGCGCTTCCCTGGCCGGTCGCCCCACGAACAAACGCGAGACCGAAACCGGGCGGGTCGACAAAATTTTAGCCGCCCGGACATGTCCGTCGGACACAGCGGCCTTGATGGTGAGGGCACCCGATCCCGCTTCTATGGTCATGCCCCCCCCCTTACCTTGCCGCGCAGCAGCGAGCGACGGCTGACGGCGACCGGCTCGACTGGCTGTTGCGGAGGACCCTGCATCAACGCGTCCAGCGCCGCTGCCGCCGTGTCGTGGGCCGCTTGGTGATCGACGAATTGAAACATAGGCGAAAACAGCGAACAGGTGTCCAGGCGTCCAAAATCGGGCAATTCGCCGATCATGAAATCCACCGGCCCGGCAGGGGTCGGCAAGGTCCGCCGGTCGCCGATGCGGCCTTCGGGCAAGGACTGGCCGGGAATGGCGGTCAACACCAGATTCATGAACCACGGCGTCACCACGATTCCCAGCACCTGATCGGCATAAAGTTGGAAACCGATGGACTCTACCTGAAGGGCATTGTTGGACATGGGCGTGTCGGCCATCACGGTCCGGTGAATATGCCGGAAGTGATCCGCAAGCACCTGTCCAATGGCCAACGCCCTGTCACTCATCGTCGATCCTCAAGAACTTTTCCTGTGGCGCGTCGCACACCGGACAGCGCCAATCAGGGGGGAGGTCCGCAAACGCCGTTCCCGGCTGCACTGGCCAGACATCGTCACCCTCCGCCGGATTGTAAATGTACCAGCAAACACCGCATTCCATCTTGGCCGCCGGGGCCGTAGAAGAAGACGCGTCGCTCATACGAAATACGCTTCGTAGATCTCTTTGATCCGCGTCGCCGAATCCTGAAAGTCGTCATCCGCCGCCCGCGCCGCCATGGGCACATCACCGATTTCCAGCGTGTCCAGAATGATGGTGTCCATGGAATTGAAGAACTGCACCGACCACACATTGCGGGCGCCGGTGGACAGCACCCGGCAGGTGCCATAGCCCTTGGACAACAAATGCACAGGACCATCGCCCAAGGTCTGTTGCAGGAACGCCATATCGTCTTCGCTCATGGGCAACAAGGTGAACGAGATGGTATGGGACTCGTCGCCAGGCTTGTGCGCGGCCATGCGCTCCTTGATCTCGGTCAGAACTGGCAGAACGTTCATGATGCCATCCGGAGGCTGGCCCCAGTCAATGGTTTCCGTCGTCAGTGCCGCCGCTTTGGTCACCACGCCGGGAATGGCCGCCACTTCCAGATAATCGCCCACCAACACGCCGCTTTGATCGGTGAAGCGCACCCGCCATAGGCCGGGCATCACCGATTCCTGAATCTGCGCGACGATGCCGTCGGTCAAGGCCACCACACCCGAGACTTCACCCGCGCCCAGCACCTGTCCGATCAGATCCTGCTCTTCCGCGCCCAACTCGGTCAGATCGAACAACTGTCCAACCTGATCGGCCTTTTGGCGGCCAAGCGCGGCGCCGAGCTCGGGCAACAATTTAGCCGCATGGGGACAGCGGGCTATGATTTCCTCGGACCCCGCCGTGGCCAAAAACGACACCACGCCAGTCCCGGTACACCCCGCCAACGGGTCTTCCACGCCGATCGGCATGATGGTCAAGGCGGAATCGTCACCTTCGGGCGCTACCCAAAATCCTGCTTTCATGGTCTTCCCCTATTGCCGTGTTTGAGTGGCCGTAACGCTGCCGTCCAAAGCCTGTTCGATGCGGTCACGGTAATCCTGCCAATCCAAAACCTTGGCGAAAACGTCAACCGGCTGGTTGCCCTTGGTCAGAACCAAACTGGGGGTCATCAGCACTTGGAAGCGCGGCTTCAACGAGTCTTCAGCCGATGCCGCGACGACGCCGCCGCGCACACGTCCTTCGAACGCGGCCAGCAATTGCGGCAGGATCACCGCCACATCGCCGCTTTCTGGACGCTGGCTGGCATCGCCGGGAAAGAACAGCAGCACATGGTCGGATTCGCCATCGGCGGGCAACAACAGCGCCTCGATGGAGGATTCATCAACCACCGGCAAGCCGTGCCGTTCGGTCAATGCCCGAATCACAGGTAGAGTCATCATTGGAATCGTCATCATTCCCCCTGTTTATTATGATTACTTTTTCGTTACGCTCTTATCCGCAAAGGGCGTGCCATACTGCCCAGTTCCCTGGATGGAAAGACAATGTGCTGAAAACAAACATATTGACCACTCCAGCGCCGCTGGTCGGCTTTGAATTATGGATATTAGATTAGCAGAGTGATTAGTTAATTTCCATCAGAGGATGGAGCGCATGCCACCCAATCGATCTCTGCGGAGCAGACGTGCGGGCGGAACCACGTGGATGACCGGATCAAGTCCGGCCATGACGAAAACGGAGGGGCATCGCCCCAAGCGGGTATGGGCACTGTCCAACTTAAGTTAGCGCCGTTCCCGCAGATGCTCGGGGAGCTGTGGTTCGCGGTCGATCAGATCGGCGAACAAATGATCAAAGGCCTGACCATCCATGGCCGCGGCCAAGCCATCCAAGGCGTCATCGATCAGTTGGGCCTCGTCATCTTCCAGCACGCGGATGGCGGTGTCCAAATGGACCAGCACCTTGACGCCCGGTTGTTGCGGACCGATCAGCATCAAGGAGATGCGATGGGTCTGCCCGCGCCGGTCGCACTGGGCGCCGGTCTCATCGCACTCAAGGATGGTCATGGGCAGACCGATACACATTACGAGGCTCGCCTTTCATAGCGGTCCATATCGATGTCGTTAGACAGCAACGCCGCATCCCCCAGCAAGGGTTCGGTACGGGGCGTGCAAACAATCCCCCATGCTTCCAACACGCGGCGGGCGGTTTCCACCGCTTGTTCCAGCACCTGGAACACCGGCTCGGTCAAAGCCCCGCCCCAATTTTCCAGATCCAACGGCTGACAGCCGATCAAAACCAGACGCTCGGGGTAATGCCCCATCAAATCAGCCGCGCTCAACACTTCCTGAAAGCCGGTCTGATGGAGGCTCATTTTCTTGGCCCCGGTGAATTTTGGCACTTCGCCGTCGCGGACGACTTTCATGGCGCCAGGCTCAAGCCCGTAATCGATGGCGTCGAACACCACCAGATCGTCGGCGTCGGTAACAAAATGAACCAAATACAAACCTTGGGTGCCGCCGTCCAAAATCGTGACGTTGTCCGGGACCGAGTACGCGCGGTGGAACATCTCCACCGCCCGCACGCCAAATCCTTCATCGCCCCACAGAATGTTGCCGATGCCCAGGACCAGCACCTTACGCGGGGCGGTGTCCCCGCTGGTAACGCTCATCATCGCCTCGGAAATGGCGCTCGCCCGAAATCATGGTCGAGATCATGGACTGACGGGACATGATGTCTTCGCGAATCGCCGCATAGACGTGCAAGATCACGAAGATCACCAGAACCCACAAACCCAAATGATGCAAGGTGTGGACGTCCTGACTATTGGGGAAGAAGCCAAACACCCAGCCGAACAGCCCGGACTGCCAGCTTCCCTGTCCCGCACCCTCGGAATAAAGAGCGAATCCGGTTACAATCATGAAGAGGGTGGTCACGGTGAACAACAGGAACATGGCGGCATGGGCCAAGGGATTGTGCCCCACATACCGCTTGGGATGCTTGGTCATGAAGGCGTACCATTTCATCTCGTGCAGCACTTCCTGATACCAGCTCTTCCTCCAGACCGGAATATAGAACAATTGCCGGGCATGATGGTTGCCGACAAACGCCCAGTAAATTCGCAGCAGGAACCCCACGGCCAGGGTGTACCCCGCCGAGAAATGGATGAAGCGGATATAGCCCATCAGAAAGTGGTCGCTGGCCTCGCCCGGCATGGTGGGCAGAGGCGAGCCGATGAAATAGCCGGTCACGGCCAAGGTGACGATGGCAAGGGCGTTGACCCAGTGCCACAGCCGGACCGGCGCTTCGTACACGTAAACCGTCTTCCGATCCGTCAATTTCTCGCCCTGGACGTCGGCGACGACCAATGTATTGGTGATCTCGCTCATTTTTGCCTCCCTTAGTCGAGATTGATTAGCGGACCGTGACTGTGCTCATCTCCTGTCCATCCTCGGACATGACATGGGTCGAGCAAGCCAAGCACGGGTCGAAGGAATGCAGCGTGCGCAGCACTTCCAACGGCTTTTCCGGGTCGGCCAGGGGCGTATCCATCAAGGACGCCTCGAACGCGCCGATATTGCCGGCTGGGTCGCGCGGGCTGCCGTTCCAGGTGGTCGGCACGACGCATTGGTAATTGTCGATCTTGCCATCCTTGACCTTGATCCAGTGAGCCAACGCGCCGCGCGGCGCTTCGGTGAAACCGACGCCTTGCGCTTCCTTGGGCCACTTGTCGGGGCTCCACTTATCCACGTTGGCGGTATTGGAATCGCCCGCCTTGATCGAGGCCATCAGCTTGTCTTGGAAATAACGCAGTTGATGGGCGGCCCACTGACATTCAAGCCCGCGCGCCGCAGTGCGGCCCAGGGTCGAGAACAAGGCGGTGACCGGCAACCCCAGATCCTTGAGCAGCTTGTCGGCGGGGTCCTTGAACTCGGCCTTGCCTTGGGCATAGCCGATGATGTAGCGGGCCAGCGGACCCACTTCCACCGCGTTGCCCTTCCAACGGGGCGACTTGATCCAGGAGTACTTGCCTGACTCGTCCAAGCTTTGGATGTCGGTCTTGGTGCCCTTGTGATTTGGCCCCAGGACGAAGTGCGGATCGGTGACGCCGTCGAAGGGATGCAGCCCCTTGCTTTCGTCGCCGTACTTGTACCACGAATGGGTGACGAACTCTTGAATCTGCTCGGGATCCTTCAGATCGATGGGATGGATCTCGTTCAAATTGCCGTTGAGGATGACCCCTCGCGGCAGCTTCAAGCTCTTGTCTGTATAGTCGTTAGCGTATTCGGGAATGTCGCCATAGGACATCACCGACTTGCCCGACAATCCGCCGCCATAGGTCCAGTCCTTGTAGAACGAAGCGATGGCGGTCAAATCCGGCAGATAGACTTGCTCGGTGAATTCGATGCAGCGATCGATGATCGACGACACCAGATTCAGGCGTTCCATGTTGATGGCGCCCACCGCGCCTACTCCATCCACATTGATGGCGCACGGCACGCCGCCCACCAGCCAATTGGGGTGCGGATTCTTGCCGCCGTAGATGGTGTGGATCTTGACGATATCCTTTTGGAAATCCAGCGCTTCCAGATAGTGCGCCACCGCCATCAGATTGGCTTCGGGCGGCAGTTTGTAAGCGGGATGGCCCCAATAGGCGTTCTTGAACGGACCCAACTGGCCCGATTCGACGAACTTGGCCAAGCGGGTTTGCAAATCCTTGAAGTAACCAGGCGACGACAGCGGCCATTTGGAAATGGACTGCGCCAATGCCGAGGTCGCCTTGGGATCGGCCTTCAACGCCGACACCACGTCAACCCAATCCAAGGCGTGCAGGTGATAGAAGTGGACCAAATGGTCATGCACTTGCAAGGTCAGCTGCATGATGTTGCGGATGGTGTTGGCGTTCTCGGGGATCTTGATGTCCAGAGCGTTTTCCACCGCGCGGACCGACGTCAACGCGTGGGTGCCGGTGCAGACGCCGCAGATTCTCTCGGTGAAGGCCCAGGCGTCGCGGGGGTCGCGGCCCTTCAAGATCACTTCGATGCCACGCCACATGGTCCCCGTCGAGACGGCGTTGCGGATGATATTGTTGGAATCCACGTTCACTTCAACGCGCAGATGTCCTTCGATGCGGGTAACCGGATCAACGAC
>CAIYCT010000535.1 GCA_903924765.1 uncultured Rhodospirillaceae bacterium
ACCGCCGCCAAGGCCCTGGAGAAGCGGCTCCTGAGCGACCTGGCACTGACTGCCCGCTGGCTACGATGCCGCGAACCAGTCCAGCTTTCCTTGTCGCTGGACGCTCCACCGGCCCAACAACTCGACCTTGAAGACGCTATCTCCAATACCTATAGCTGTATAACAATAGAGACAACACCAAATTTACTGTCAACCAGGCCTAAGATTGCACTCGGTATGGGGGAGTTGTGGACAACCTGATTGTGGAGAGGGTGCGGCACCGCCCTGATGGATCAGGCGTGGGGAGAGATCGCAGACGATGCCCCAGGGGTGAGATATGCGGACCATGGAGTTTTGGCCATGCCCGGTCCGATGCTCCACCTGGAAAGCGAGCGGCCCTGCCGATGCTGGGGAACAAGTCGGTTACGCTACGGCGCGGTTATCCCCAGACTTGCCCACCGAAGGGGGAACTAAGAAGGGGTTAAAAATGTTGAGTCTATAGAGAGGTGGGTGTAGACCCACTGAGCGGTGGGTACAGACCCATTCTTGGTACACGTCGTCCACAGGGGATGTGAAATGGCGCGCAAACAACACAAAAATGATGCTGAACCTGAAAAGGTTACGCGCCTAAAGCCGAAACGACATGACCTGATTCTCCAAGCCCTACAGGTGGTGATAGACTACGGAGACCACTACGACCTGTCGCAGCCTACTCGAAACGAGATTGCGGGTGCTGTCGGCAAGATGGCACCGCCGGAGAAATGGGGTTTCGTCATGCTGAATCCCGAGCAACAACGCGCTGTACTTAAAGCAATACGAGGATGCTCGGCACCACTCACCACGATGGCGGTATGGCAAGCCGCCATCAGTTTTGTGGCATATGACCGAGAGGGCGAGATCATGGCCGCTCGATCTCAGCTTGCGGAAGCAGCTTGCACGCGCCCGGACGAAACCACCAAGGCATTATCTCGACTAGTTGAAATGGGCGCCTTGAAGCGGATCAAGCCCGGCCGCTATCGGGTGAACCCCTACGTCGCCTGGTCTGGCCCGCTGCACAAGCGCGAGATCGCTGCCAAGGACCAGCAGCCAGTTACGCCCCGTCCCCGGTTCACGATCATTGACGGCGGCATGTCCGAGGCTGAGGCACAAGCGGCACAGCAGCGTGCTCGGGAACTGACTGACCAGGCCATCACCTTCCTGCGGACTCTCGACGCCGAGACGCTGATGGCGTGGGCACAGCGAGCCACCGAACGCGGTATCCCAGGAGCACCGCCAGCCGACCCGGCAGCCCCGGAAGGTTGGGCCTGGCTGGTCGCCGAGGAGATTCAGGAACAGGGGTTGATCCCATGACCTACAGTCTCGGGCAGACTAATACATTGATCCGCGCATTGAATTAGATGAGGGCATATTGTTATGTATATAGATACAAAGGTGGTTATAGCCTCAACTCTTTGGTGCCTTTCGTGTGCCATGCTTCTTGATGTTACGGCCTGCTCATCGCCCGAGCCTAAAGTAATCCAGGCCACCAGCGACAGCCCAGTGATACGTCTAGCGGTTGGGATGGCGACGGAAATCGAGGTGCCCGCCGATAACAGGGTAAAGAGTGTCGCTGTTGGCAATCCATCAATGGTCACTGCTACCAATAGCGCCGACGTGGTAAACCTGATATCTAGCGGTCAAATCGGAGAAACTAACTTAATCATCCGTTGTTCGGATTCTGATGGACATATAAAGGTGTACCAGTATCGGATAGTGGTCGAACACTGACCATCCAGGCGCTAGATGCCGAAGATCGCGATCATCTGCTCCGTGAGCACCGTCACAGCCACGGATGGCAGGCACACCCGACAATCGATCTGCGCTAACCCTACCGCCGCCAAGGCCCTGGAGAAGCGGCTCCTGAGCGACCTGGCACTGACTGCCCGCTGGCTACGATGCCGCGAACCAGTCCAGCTTTCCTTGTCGCTGGACGCTCCACCGGCCCAACAACTCGACCTTGAAGACGCTATC
>CAIYCT010000536.1 GCA_903924765.1 uncultured Rhodospirillaceae bacterium
CATCAAGCGGGTGGTCGAGCATTGCGATCTTGCCAAGGTATCGCTCAGCGTGTGCGGCGAAATGGCGGGAAGGCCGTTGGAGGCCTTGGGATTGCTGGCGGTTGGAATTCGTTCCCTGTCCATGACCTACCCCTCGTTGGGACCGGTCAAGACCATGATCCGCAGCGCCAATTTGGCCGAAGTGGTCCCCTATATGGATTATCTTTTGACCTTGCCGACGTCGTCCATTCGGGAACGGCTCAAGTCATTTGCGGTTGATCATGGCATAATTGTCTGAGGCGCGTTGAACACGCGTTATCATTTTGCTACAACCCTATGACCATTCATTTTATTTGGGGCGTTTCCCAGTGACAAACAACGAAAATCAAGGTCCAGAAGAACCCCCGATCAATGGAAATCCGGCCGGTGAGGGGCAGGATCAACCTGCGCCCCCCCTTTCGATGCCGGAAGAGATGATTGCTCCCGAACCTCCGCCCATTCCGACGTTTTCGGTGGGGGCGACCTTGCGCGCCGGGCGCGACCGCATGGGCAAGGATTTGTCTCAGGTCGCGGCGTCCTTGCGCATTCGGCAACCATTTCTGGCGGCGCTGGAGGAGGGACGCTTCAAGGATCTGCCGGGCGGCACCTATGCCATCGGCTTTTTGCGCACTTATTCCGAATATCTAGGCTTGGATGGCGAGGAGATGGTGCGCCGTTTCCGCCAAGAAGCCGCCGATGCGCTCAACGTCCACGCCGAATTGCAATTCCCGTCGCCGGTGTCGGAAGGGCGGATGCCGTCCGGATCGGTGTTATTGACTGGTCTGGCGGTTGCCGTTGTGGCGTACGGAGTATGGTGGGGCGTGGTTTATAATCGGGATAGCATGTCCGAATTGATTCCCGCCGTTCCCGACCGTTTGGTCAACATGCTGAAGCGTCCCGCCGAAATGGGCGCGGCGCCCGCGCCTGCTCCGGCGCCGACCGCCGCCGACGCTCCGACCCAACCGCCGGTTACAGACGCCGCGCCGCAGACTGTTCAGGGTCAAACCGATGGCGCGGCTCCACCGCCTGCCGCCGTGGAAGAGATCAAGCCGACCACGGACATGGTTCCCCCCTCCGAGGATGACGGGGCGCATGGTGTGGCGGTCAAGCCCGCGACGACAACTCCGACCGTCCCTGCTCCGGGTGACGCTGTTGCCGCCTCGGGTCGTGTGGTGATCAAGGCCTTATCCGACGAATGCTGGATCCAAGTGCGTGAAAGCGACGGGCAATTGGTGGTTTCCCGTTTGCTGCATCAAGGCGACGTCTTTCAGGTTCCAGATCGTCCCGGTCTGACTTTGACCGCAGGCAATGCCGGGGCCTTGCAAGTGCTGGTGGATGGGACCGTCGTTCCGTCGCTTGGCGCAGTAAAAGAGGTCAAGCGCGACATCGGTCTGGACCAGGACAAATTGTTGAAGAAGGTCAAGGTGGAGTCCGAGCCAGCGAAAACCGAACCCGCGCCCGCAGCGACCGAACCGGCGGCCGTCCCGACCGAGCCCAAGAAAAAAGACAAGAAGCCGAAGTCGGACAAGCCCAAATCCGATAAGCCCCCAAAAACCGACACCCCCCCCAAATCCGACAAGCCCCCAAAAACCGACAAGCCCACTGCCGAGCACAAGACGGACGATGCTCCTCAAGCTCCGGCTGCTGCCCCTGCGCCTGCTACGAATTAGAGTTTGTGTAAACGCGCATATTTCCTCCGTTATGGCCGGGCTTGACCCGGCCATAAGCAGAGTGGGGGGCTAGCGTGATGTCTTATCGTGGCGGGCGGTTTCGGCGCGTTCCTTGATGTCTTGTAGGCGCAACCAAACGGCGCCGCCTTTTTTCAACATGCGTTCGGCCTTGTTGGCCAAGAAGATGGCGTCCTTGGGGCGGCCCTCCAGCAAGGCGTCTTCCGCCATGGCGTAGGAGGCCATGCCCTCGTCGCCTTTCTTGCCGTAAACGATGCCCAATTGCCGCCATCCGTTGGCGTCTTCAGGTTCTTTTTTCAGGGCGGCGGTCAGGTTTATTTCCGCATCGGCCAGCAAAACCGGATCATCCTGCTCGATTTCGGCCTGAGCCAGTTCAATGCGCAGCAAGGAATTGTCGGGCAACAGCTCCACCGATTTTTTGTACAAGGGCAAGGATTCGCCGCCGCGGGCGTTCTCGAACAGCATTTGCGCCTTCATCTCGTAGAAATAAGGATCATTGGGCCGTTCGGCGATCAATCCGTCCATCAGGGGCAACGCGGTGGCCATGTCCGGTTTGCGGTATGAGGCGATGGCTCGGGCGTAGCGGGCTTCAATGCTGGGATCGGAGGGCTTGAATTTTTGCAAGGTGCGGATCGGCGGTTGCAGATAGGCGAAAAGCTTCGCCCGCATGCGCCGGAACGGTTCGTCGAATTCGGGATGGGAGGCTTGATCGGTCCAAAGCGATTTCTGCGTGGCGTCGCGGATGAAGGCGACGCGGTCGCGCGTCAGCGGGTGGGTGCGCACATAAGGGTCTTGTTTGGTGGTGACCAGCAATTCCTGATCTCCCAACAGCTCCATGAATTCCAGCATGCCCTTGGGCGATTGATGGGTCATGTCCAGGAACCGCACGCCCGCCTGATCGGCCGAGGATTCTTGCATGCGGCTGAAGGACAAGATGTTGCGCATGGCCATGTCTTGACTGCCCAGGGCAATGGCTGCGGCGGCGTCGCCGCGTCCGCTGGCGGCTCCCACTGCGGCGCCCAGTAGGACTCCCATGATGGCCAGAGGCATGGTGTCGCTGATGGTGTTGTCCATGCGCGACAAGTGGCCGCCCGCGATGTGGCCGGTTTCGTGGGCCATGATGCCGATCAGCTGATTGGGGCTTTCCACCCGCTGCAACAGACCGGTGTGAAAAAACATGTTCTGACCACCGGCGACGAAGGCGTTCAGCGTCGGGTCGAGAATGATGTTCAGGGTCACTGCGTTGGGGTCAAGGCCCGCCGCTACGAATATGGGCGTCGCCATCATGCGCAGAGCGTTTTCCGTTTCGGCGTCGCGAATGAAGCTTGGCGCATTTTGAGCCCAGGACTCACAGACAGGAGCGACGGCGACCACAACGGCTAGAAAACAAACACGAAGGCGCAACGGAAAAAACTCCAGCAAAAAGGATAGAGTGGCTGATATAGTACATACAGGAAATACGCCGATTTGATGGCAATAGCCACGAGTTTGGGGTGACGAGTCTGGTTTTAGCGGAGAGCACTTAAGTGAAGGTATCCAAGCGCGGCGCCATCGCACCGTTCATGGCGATGGATGTGATGCGGGCAGCCAACGAACGCGAGGCCAAGGGACACTCCCTTGTGCATATGGAGGTGGGGCAGCCCAGCGATCCGGCCCCGAAGAAGGTTATCGAAGCGGCCAAACGGGCCTTGGAGACCCATGCCATTGGCTATACGGAAGCCCTGGGCCTGGGGGAGCTGCGTCAGCGGATCGCCAAGTTTTATGGCGACCACTATGGCGTGACCGTCGATCCCGCCCAAGTGGTGGTGACCACCGGATCGTCCAGCGGCTTTATTCTGGCCTTTGCCGCCGCCTTCGACTCCGGTGATCGGGTGGCCATGGCCTGTCCCGGTTACCCCGCCTATCGCCATATCCTGAGCGTCCTGGATATCGAGGTGGTGCCTATTCCCGTCGGACCGGAAACCCATTGGCAGGTTTTGGCCGAGACCTTGGACGCCTTGAAGACGCCCATCGATGGATTAATCGTCGCCAATCCGGGCAATCCGACCGGATCGATGATGACCAAGTCCCAATTGCACGATGTCGCCGCTTGGTGCGAGAACCACGATGTGCGGTTGATTTCCGACGAGATCTATCACGGCATCTGCTTTGGCGAGCCCGCCGCCACCGCCGCCAACAGGGCGGAACATGCGGTGGTGATCAACAGTTTTTCCAAATATTACGGGATGACCGGATGGCGGATCGGGTGGATGATCGTTCCCAAGGATTTGGCCCGTTCGGTGGAATGTCTGCACCAGAACCTGTCCATCTGCGCGCCGACGCTGTCGCAATTGGCGGCTCTATCCGCCTTTGATTGCGCCCAGGAATTGGACGCCCGTGTGGCGCGCTACGCCGCCAACCGCGAGATTTTGCTGACCGAATTGCCCAAAGCCGGATTTGATCGATTGGCGCCGTCGGACGGGGCGTTCTATTTATACGCCGACGTGTCGCATTTGACCGAGCATTCCCCGGATTTGTGTCAGGATTTGCTAGTGAATGCCGGAATCGCCGTGACGCCGGGAATCGACTTCGACCCGGTCGACGGGCATCGCTTTATCCGCTTTTCCTTCGCCGCCTCGACGGATCGCATTGTCGAGGCGGTCAACCGGCTTAAAAAATGGAAGAAAAGCTGATCACGCTTCGGCAACCGCCGCTTCTTCAACTGGGGGCGGCGGTGGGGCGGGGCGTTCGATCTTGGCTTCTTCCAAATAATTCCCAACGATATCGCTCAGGTCTTCCAACTGGTCATTGAAAAAATGATCGGCGGTTTCGATTTTTTTGTAGCTGACCTTGATGTTGCGTTGGCTGGACAATTTGGTCGCCAGTTTGGCGACGGATGATTCCGGCACGATGGTGTCGCGGCTGCCGTGAACGATGAGTCCTGAGGACGGGCACGGGGCCAGGAAAGTGAAATCGTAGGAATTGGCGGGCGGGGCCACGGAAATAAATCCGTCGAGCTCGGGGCGGCGCATCAACAATTGCATGCCGATCCACGCGCCGAACGAAAATCCGGCGATCCAGCACGAGGACGCATTGGGATTGTAGGTCTGGACCCAATCCAACGCCGAAGCCGCGTCGGCCAATTCGCCGATTCCGTTGTCGAAACGTCCCTGACTGCGACCAACGCCGCGGAAATTCAGGCGCATGGCGGAAAAGCCCTGGCGCACGAAAGTGTGATGCAGGGTGTAAACCACCTTGTTATTCATTGTTCCGCCTTGCAGCGGATGGGGATGCAGAACCAAGACGATGGGCGCATTGGGCTGGGTGGAGTGGTGATAGCGCCCTTCTAGGCGTCCATCGGCTCCGTTAAAAATCACGTCGGGCATTAACGCTCCAATATCTTCATAATGCGGCGGGATACTTGACCGCTATAGTAGGGCTTCCTATATTCCGTATCAGCATTACGGGTTTCACAGTTTGCGATGATCCCCTGTGGCCCGTCATGCGTTGCAAGAGAGTAACATAAGGTCGCTCATGAAAAGCAAGCGTCTTATCATTGTTATTCCAAAGGTATCGTCTGTTTCACCAGAGCGGGAGGGCATTAGAATTGAAACTCAGCACAAAAGGCAGGTATGCCGTTATGGCAATGGTGGATTTATCCGCACATTCCCATGGAAATCCTGTGGCCTTGGCCGAGATCGCGGAGCGGCAAGAAATTTCGTTATCGTACCTTGAACAATTGTTTGGACGGTTGCGCAAGGGTGGCTTGGTAAAAAGCGTCCGTGGTCCGGGCGGCGGCTATTTGCTGGCTCGTTCGACCACACAGGTCCGCATCTCCGATATCATCATGGCAGTGGATGAGCCCATTCAAACCACCCGTTGTACGCCGGGCACGCCCGCGGGCTGCCATCAAGATCAAGGACGGTGCTTGACCCATGATCTATGGCAAGAACTGGGCAACCATATTTATCTATATTTGTCGTCGCTCTCCATCGCCGATGTGCTGGAGCACCGTGTCCTGGGAAGTTCTGGGTCTTTCCATGGCATGGGGCGCGAAAACGCCGCAGTCGCCTAAAAACGAGAGGCCTTCATGTCAACCGCCGCCTACCTCGATTACAATGCCGGAGCGCCAGTGCGCCGGGACGTGATCGACGCCATCGCCGAAGCCTTGAGCGAAGCGGGAAACCCCTCTTCGGTTCATGGCTTTGGCCGTCGAGCGCGGGCGAAAATCGAGCGGGCCAGGGCCAGTGTGGCGACAGCGGTCGATGCCGATCCGCGCGGCGTGATCTTCACGTCGGGAGGAACCGAGGCCAACGCCTTGGTTTTACGAGGCTGCGGTCGGGACAGACTGTTGGCGTCCGCCATCGAACACCCCTCGGTGCTGTCCGTCGATGAGAGATGCGAGAGGATACCAGTCGGTTCGGACGGTTTGGTGGATTTGGACGGGTTGGAGCGTCTGCTGAGCGTGGGCGGGAACGCCTTGGTTTCGGTGATGGCGGCCAACAATGAAACCGGCATCATCCAGCCCTTGGAACACGTGGCCAAGATCGCCCACGCCCATGGGGCCTTGCTTCATTGTGACGCAGCCCAGGCCTTGGGACGGATCGATCTGTCGCTGAAAGAATGGGACGTGGATTTCTTGACCCTGTCGGCGCACAAGCTGGGCGGCCCGTCCGGCGTGGGGGCGGTGGTTTTGAAAAACCCAGACTTTCCCTTGACCGCGTTGATCGCGGGCGGAGGGCAGGAACGTCGCCTGCGCGGCGGCACCGAAAATCTGTTGGGCATTGTCGGGTTTGGCGTGGCGGCGGAGTTGGCGGTTCGGGATGTGCCGCACAGAGCTCAGATTCTGGCCCTGCGGGATGATTTGGAAGCGCGCATTCTGGCCGCTCTTCCCAGTGCCGCCGTCATCGGGCGGGATGTGGCGCGGTTGCCCAACACCGTTTGCGTGGCCGTGCCGGGCCTGGACACCCGCACTCAGGTGATGGCGTTGGATTTGGACGGTATCATGGTTGGGGCCGGGTCGGCCTGTTCTTCGGGCAAAATGGGCGATTCCTTGGTTTTGAAAGCCATGGGACTGGAACAGGACCTTGTTGGATCGGCCATTCGGATCAGTCTGGGCTGGGCCAGCACGCCCGAGCATATCAATCAATTTATGGCATCCTGGATCGCGCTGGGACGGCGCAAAGGATTGCCGGTTGTGGATGCGGCAGTGGCCGCATAACTCGAAACGAGAGACAAAAGGAAGCAGTGAATGAGCGCTATCAGCATCGATAAATCTTTGATCGGCCACGCTCCCGGCGATCCGGTTTATTTGGATTATCAAGCAACGACCCCGTGCGATCCTAGGGTGTTGGACAAAATGTTGCCGTGGTTCACCCTGCGGTTCGGCAATCCTCACTCGCGCAATCACGCCTATGGCTGGGCCGCCGAGGAAGCGGTCGAGTTGGCCCGCGAGCAAGTGGCCGCGATCATCGGCGCCGATTCCAAGGAAATTATCTTCACCTCTGGCGCTACTGAATCCAACAATCTGGCCTTGCGGGGCGCGGCTTTGTTCAACAAAGACCGCAAGAACCACATCGTTACCGTGGTGACCGAGCATAAATGCGTGCTCGATACCTGCCGCCATCTGGAGCAGGAAGGGTTCTCGGTGACCTATCTGCCGGTTCAGACCAACGGGTTGATCGATTTGGCCCAACTGGAGGCCGCCATCACCGATCAAACGGTCATCGTCTCGGTCATGGGCGTGAACAACGAAATCGGCGTCATTCAGCCTCTGGCCGAGATCGGGGCCATTTGCCGCAAGAAAGGTGCGCTGTTCCATACGGATTGCGCCCAGGCGGTGGGCAAGATTCCGTTGGACGTCAACGCCATGAACATCGATTTGATGAGCATTTCCGGCCACAAGATTTATGGCCCCAAAGGCATCGGCGCGTTGTATGTCCGCCGCCGTCCTAGGGTGCGTCTGGTGCCCATGATCACCGGCGGCGGTCAGGAGCGCGGGTTCCGCTCCGGCACGCTGCCCACGCCCTTGTGCGTCGGTCTGGGCGAGGCTTGCGCCATCGCCAAGGTCGAGATGGTCGAGGAGGCGGCTCACTTGAAATTCCTGAGCCAGCGCCTGCTTGACGGCTTGAAGGCCAAACTGCCGGAAATCTATGTCAACGGCGATTTGGAACACCGCATTCCCGGCAATCTCAACATCTCGTTCGCCTTCGTCGAGGGCGAGGGGTTGATGATGGGGGTCAAGGGGCTGGCGGTTTCGTCGGGTTCAGCCTGCACCTCGGCGTCGTTGGAGCCGTCCTATGTGCTGCGAGCCTTGGGCGTCGACGTGGAAATGGCCCATACCAGCCTCAGATTCGGCTTCGGACGCTTCACCACCGAGGCCGATATCGACTACGCCATCGACCATGTGATCGAGGCGGTGTCACATTTGCGCGAAATGAGTCCCCTGTGGGAGATGCATTTAGCCGGTGTCGACATTAAATCTATACAGTGGGCTGAACACTGAAATTTAGGAGAGTTACTATCATGGCTTATAGCGAAAAGGTCCTCGACCATTATGAACACCCACGAAATGTAGGGTCTTTGGCGACGGATGAGACAGATGTTGGCACTGGCTTGGTGGGCGCGCCCGCGTGCGGCGACGTCATGAAGCTGCAAATCAAGGTCAGCGCCGAGGGCATCATCGAAGACGCCAAGTTCAAAACCTTTGGCTGCGGTTCGGCCATCGCGTCCAGTTCGCTGGTCACCGAATGGGTCAAAGGCAAGACCTTGGATGAAGCCGCGCAGATCAAAAATACCGATATCGCCCAGGAATTGGCGCTGCCGCCGGTAAAAATTCATTGCTCGGTGCTGGCCGAAGATGCGATCAAGGCGGCTATCGCTGACTACAGGAAGAAGCACGCCCATGACTAAAATGGCTCCTCTTACCATCACCGACGCTGCGGCCGTGCATGTGAAGGAATTGCTGGACGGGCGCGGCAAGCCGTCTGCGGGCGTGCGCATCGGGGTGCGCTCCAAAGGATGCTCGGGCATGAGCTATACGTTGGAGTTCGCCGACGAAATCACGCCTTTCGACGAAGTGGTCGAGGAAAAGGGCGTAACCATCATCATTGATCCCAAGGCGACGATGTTCATCATCGGCACCGAAATGGATTGGGCCGAGGAGCAGATGCAAACCGGCTTCGTGTTCAGAAATCCCAATGAAAAAGGACGGTGCGGCTGTGGCGAGTCTTTCCACGTCTGAAAACCGATCCACTCCGTCGTTGAATCCGTGCTGGTCCTGCAAGGGGCCGGTCGATAAGCGGGCGTTATTTTGCTCGGTTTGCGGCGCGGTACAGGGGCCCAACGACACGGATCATTTTACTCGGCTGGGTTTGCCCATGGACTATCATGTCCCGCCGGATCATCTGGATCGCCAATATTTCGGCTTTCAGCGCCGGATGCATCCCGACCGTTTCGCCGCCAAGTCGCCCAAGGAAAAGGCTTTGTCGCAAGCCCAGGCCACGGCCCTTAACGACGCCTATGAAACCTTGACCGATCCGGTCAAGCGCGCCGTCTATCTGTTGAACCATGTGGGCCACGTCATCGATTTGCATGGCGCCAGTACCATCACCGATCCTGTTTTGCTGATGGAACAGCTGGAAATGCGCGAGGTTTTGGCCGAGGCCGAGACGCCTGAACAGGCAGCCGGTCTGTTGAGCAAGGCCGAGCATGACGCCCATCAGTGTCAGCACGACATGGCGCACGCCTTCCAACACGGCGACTATGCCGAGGCGGCGCGTCTGGTGTTGCGGCTGAAATATCTTCAAAAACTGGTCGAAGACGCCAAAAGCAGAAAATCACGTCTGGCAAAGGGTTCCTGATGTTATTCCAAATTCATGAACCGGGGGAAACTCCGCTTCCCCATGAGAGCGACCGGCCCGTGGCCGTGGGCATCGATCTGGGCACCACCAATTCGGTGGTGGCGATTTCCGAAGATGCGTTGACGGCTACCGTGCTGGCTGATTCTGACGGGCACAAGCTGTTGCCGTCGGTGGTCTATTACGGAACCGATGGCAGCGTTGTTGTGGGCGACCAGGCCCGGTATAAGATTTTGGATGTTCCAGATCAGGTGGTGTCGTCCATCAAGCGCCTGATGGGGCGCGGCGGCGAAGACGTCAAATCGTTGGCGGGCGCGCTTCCCTATACGGTTGAGCCGTCTGAAACCAGCGGTATGGTGCATTTGAAAGTGGCGGGCCGGGTGTTGTCGCCGGTGGAAATCTCGGCCGACATTTTGCGCGCCATCAAGGCTCGGGCGGAAACCGCCTTGGATAAAAAGGTCGAGCGGGCGGTGATTACCGTTCCGGCCTATTTCGATGACTCTGCCCGCACCGCCACCCGCGACGCGGCGCGTCTGGCCGGTATCGAGGTGTTGCGGCTGGTCAACGAACCCACCGCAGCGGCGTTGGCTTACGGTTTGGACAACAGCGTCGAGGGACTGTACGCGGTCTACGATCTGGGCGGCGGCACCTTCGACGTGTCGATCCTGCGCATGGAAAAGGGCGTGTTCCAGGTCAAGGCCACCGGCGGCGACGCGGCCCTGGGTGGCGATGACATCGATCATGCTGTGGCCGAATATTTCTTGGATTTGCATGCCAAATCTTGTTCAACCCGCGCTTTGACCGCCGGTGAAGCCAAGCAAACCCTGGCCATGGCGCGACAAGCCAAGGAATGCCTCAGCCGTCAAGCCGAAGGGCAATGGCGGGTGGAAGTGGGGCCGGAGACATCGATGCATAAACTGAATCGCGCGACCCTTGAGAAATTGGCCGCGCCGTTCATCGCGCGGACCGTCTCGATCTGCAAGGGCGTTATCGAGGATGCCGGTGTGGATGTGGGCGATATTCGCGGTGTGGTGTTGGTGGGCGGCGCGACCCGCATGCCCGCCGTGCGCAAGGCCGTGCAGGATCTGTTCGACAAAGAGCCCTTGTCCGACATCAATCCCGACGAAGTGGTGGCGGTGGGCGCGGCGTTGCAGGCCGCAGCCTTGACCCAAGGGTCAGACACGCTGTTGCTGGACGTGACGCCGCTGTCGCTGGGAATTGAAACTGTGGGCGGCATCGTCGAAAAGGTCATTCCCCGCAATCAGCCCATTCCGGTGGCCATGGCCCAGGAATTCACCACCTATCAAGACGGTCAGACCGCCATGTCCATTCATGTGGTCCAGGGCGAGCGCGAGATGGTGGATCAATGCCGCTCGCTGGCCCGGTTCGTATTGCAGGGCATTCCGCCCCTGGTGGCGGGAGCGGCGCGTATTCGCGTCACCTTCGCTGTTGATGCCGACGGCTTGCTGACCGTGTCGGCAATGGAAACCACCACCGGGGCCGAACAGCAGGTGGCGGTCAAGCCGTCCTACGGTTTGGACGAAGAGGAAATGGCCAAAATGCTGCGGGCCGCGCTGGAACATGGCCGCGAGGACATGGCGCAAAGGGTGTTGGCGGAATCGGTGGTGGAGGCCAAACGGTCGGCCTTGGCGGTCCAGGCGGCGCTGGGCGTGGACGGTCATCTCTTGTCTGACCAAGAAAGGCAGGGTATTGAAGACGCCCTTGCCCGCGTCGAGGCCGCCGTTCAAACGACCGACCGCGACGCGGTGATCGCCGCCGCCGAAAATCTGGAAGCGGCGACCAAGGGATTTGCCGAGAAACGCATGGATCACGGCATTCGCAAAGCCTTGGCCGGATTGGCCGTGGGCGATGTGGAACGCACTTTTGAATAATCGGAGCCGCCAACGATGCCGAAACTGACTTTTATTCTTGCCGATGGAACAAGCCGCCACATTGACGCCGATGACGGGCTGTCGCTTTTGGAAGTGGCTCATAACAATCATGTGGATTTGGAAGGGGCGTGCGAAGGGTCCTTGGCCTGCGCCACCTGTCACGTCATTGTCCATCCCGACTGGTTCGGCAAATTGCCGCCCGCCTCCGAGGACGAGGAAGACATGCTGGACCTGGCGTTCGGTTTGACCGCCACCTCGCGCCTGGGATGTCAGATCATCATGTCGCCCGCTTTGGACGGTTTGGTGGTGTCGCTGCCCGACGCCACCCGCAACATGAACGTGGACAAGAAATAGGGAGCGCCAGCCGGTGAAATGGTCGGACATCTATGACATCGCTCAGGCTTTGGAGGAGACTCATCCCGACCAGGACGCTGTCAATCTGCGTTATACCGATCTACATCGGTGGATTTGCGCGCTGCCCGGCTTTTCGGACGATCCCGCCGCCTCCAACGAGAAGATCCTAGAAGCCATCCAAATGGCATGGATTGAAGAGCGGTCATAAACAGCTATGATGATGGTTCACATGGGGATTTGTCCCCTTCGGGGGAGGGGCTAATGTTTCTGTCCGGATTGGATGTCATCGCCTTATTGGTGTCGTTCGTCGTGTGGACCGGTTATACCCTTGTGGCGCGGTTGCCGCGGTTCAATCGCTATTCGTTAGCCTATACTACCGAGCAATTGCGGTTCAAATGGATGCGCCGCATGTGCGAGACCGAAGTGCGGGTGGCCGACGCGTCGCTGATGGGAAATCTGATGCGCAGCGTGGCGTTTTTTGCCTCGGCCAGCATCTTGGTGCTGACCGGTTTGGTCGCCTTGATCGGCTCGGGCGAACGGGCTTTCGAGGTTTTTCAGACCCTGCCGTTTCATGATCGGACCGACAATCTGGGGCAATTCGAGACCAAGGCGGTGTTGTTGGTCACGGTGTTCATCTATGCTTTTTTTCAGATCACCTGGTCTTTGCGGCAATTCAATTACACCTGCATCATGATTGGCGCCGCCCCCAGGGTTGCCGACAGCGACCACGAAAAAGACG
This sequence comes from uncultured Rhodospirillaceae bacterium, assembly GCA_903924765.1. Lineage (GTDB taxonomy): Bacteria > Pseudomonadota > Alphaproteobacteria > Rhodospirillales > Magnetospirillaceae > CAIYCT01. The sequence continues at coordinate 12,530 of CAIYCT010000536.1, forward strand.
TTTTCGCCCGCAATGCGGCCCGGCTGGGCGCCATGGCGGCGGACAGCTTCAATTTGGGGCTACGCTCCTATTATTTCGCCTTGGCCATGCTGTCGTGGTTCATTTCGTCCTGGTTGTTCATGGCGGCGTCGATTTTGGTGGTTTATGTCACGTTTCGCCGGGAATTCCGTTCGAAAAGTTTGGTCTGTCTGCGTCATGAACTTGAGCACGATTTATGATCTCTAAAGGCGACAGAGTGGTAGTGGCCATGTCGGGCGGGGTAGATTCCTCTGCCACGGCGGGATTGCTGCTGGAACAAGGGTACGACGTGATCGGCGTGACGCTGCAATTGTACGATCACGGCATGGCGTTGGGTGGCAAAGGCAAGACCTGCTGTGCGGGCAAGGATATTTATGATGCCCGTCAGGTGGCGGATAAATTAGGCATTCCCCATTACGTGCTTGATATGGAAGTCAATTTTCGTCAAAGCGTCATCGAGCCGTTCGTTCAATCCTATGGCAGAGGTGAAACGCCGGTGCCGTGCGTCTTGTGCAATCAGACCGTCAAATTTCGCGATTTGGTGACCGTGGCGCGGGATTTGGGAGCTGCGGCCTTGGCCACCGGTCATTATGTGCAAAAGCGCGAAACCACGACGGGACCGTGGCTGCTGAAAGGCGCCGATCCGGCCCGCGATCAAAGCTATTTCCTGTACGCCACCACCAAGGAACAGTTGGAGTTCCTTGAATTCCCGCTGGGCGGCATGATCAGCAAGGACGAAACTCGGGCCATCGCCGCCAGACTGGGGTTGCCGGTGGCGACCAAGCCCGATAGCCAGGATATCTGTTTCGTCCCCGACGGCGATTATGCCGCTTTGGTGACCAAGCTCAATCCAGCTTCCGTCGTGCCGGGCGACATCGTTGACGAGAGCGGGACCGTGTTGGGCCGTCACCAAGGCGTCATTCATTACACCGTCGGTCAGCGCAAAGGTTTGGGAATTGGCGGTGGTGATCCGCTCTATGTGGTGCGCGTCGACGCCGCCGACAACAAGGTCGTGGTCGGGCCGAAATCAGCCTTGGCGCGTCAGACGATCCGGGTCCGCGACGTCAATTGGCTGGGCGAAGACGGGACTGGCGCGGTTGATTGTCAAGTGCGCGTGCGATCCACCAGGCCGCCGCAATCGGCAACCGTTACGCTAGAGCCAGATGCCAGATATGCTTTTGTTGCCATGGATACAGCCGAATTCGGCGTGGCGGCTGGTCAAGCCTGTGTCATTTATCAAGGCGATAGAGTGCTTGGCGGGGGCTGGATTATGCCGGAAACCCAAGCCCTGTCTCATAATTGAAATATATTACACATTTATGATATTGCGCGGAGTCACGGTTTGTTCGCTTTATGGCGCTTGGTTTCTTGAACTATAGATAGTCAAGCGATTGGCATGACCGGTCGAACAGATTTTTTGCAGTACCGAAGTCTGACGTTTTCAAAAAATAAGGAGCTTATTGATGTCTTCCATCAACATGAAGCGTGCCCTGATGGCAGCCGCTGTATCTTTCGTTGTGTCCGTCGGAAGCGTTTCCGCTGCGGAAATCACTGGCGCTGGCGCGACCTTTCCTTATCCGGTCTATGCCAAGTGGGCTGAAGCTTATAAGGCAGCCAGCGGCGTGGCTCTGAACTATCAGTCCATCGGTTCGGGCGGCGGCATCAAGCAGATCAAGGCCAAGACCGTCGATTTCGGCGCTTCGGATAAGCCCTTGGAAGCCAAGGAATTGGATGAGGCCGGTTTGCTGCAATGGCCCCAGGTCATGGGCGGCGTGGTTC
>CAIYCT010000537.1 GCA_903924765.1 uncultured Rhodospirillaceae bacterium
CGTCCAGCAGGGGGTTGGCGATGGCGTTCTGGGCGGCCAGCAGGGCGCGGTCCTCGCCCGAGGCCTCGCCGGTGCCCATCATGGCCTTGCCCATCTCGCTCATGACGCAGCGAATGTCGGCGAAGTCCAAGTTAATGAGGCCGGGCATGACCATCAGATCAGTGACGCCGCGCACGCCTGAATGCAGAACGTCGTCCGCCATCTTGAAGGCGTCGGCGAAGGTGGTGCGCTCGGTGGCGATGCGGAATAAGTTCTGGTTGGGGATAATAATCAAGGTGTCGACGATGCGCGACAATTCCTCGATGCCCGCTTCGGCGGTGCGCATGCGGTGCGGACCTTCGAAGTGGAATGGTTTGGTCACCACGCCCACGGTCAGGATGCCCATATCACGGGCGGCCTGAGCGATCACGGCGGACGCGCCGGTGCCGGTGCCGCCGCCCATGCCAGCAGTGATGAAGACCATGTTGGCCCCAGTCAGCATGGCGGTCAGTTCGTCAAGGCTTTCCTCGGCGGCAGCGCGGCCCACATCGGGACGGGAACCGGCACCCAGGCCTTGGGTGGTTTCCAGGCCCAATTGAATGCGGTTTTCGGTGCGCACGCCCGCCAGGGCCTGAGCGTCCGTATTGGCGCAAATGAACTCGACCCCTTCAAGACGGGATTGAATCATGTTGTTGACGGCGTTGCCGCCCGCTCCGCCCACACCGATGACGGTGATTCGCGGTTTTAATTCAGAAGTTACTCCGGGTAGAAAATTTAGTGCCATTTCCATTACTCCACGCTGATTGGGCTTTAAGTTAGCCCTTTGTTAAACCTAGAAATTACTCTTCAACCATCGACCGATGCGCCCCAAGGGAGACGCCTCGTCATCCTCATCGCGAGACCCTTTCCGTCCCCGTGCCGCCACCCGATGGGTGGTGGCGAACCGAACCAGTCCCGCACAGACCGAAAACGCCGGACCTCCGACCGCTTCCGGTAACCCTTGAAATCCCACAGGACGACCCAGCCGCACCTGCTTGTCCAAAATTCCCGCCGCCAGGTCGCGCACGCCTTGCATTTGGCTGCCGCCTCCGGTCAGCACCACGCGACGACCGACGGTCTTGTCGAAGCCGCATTCCTCAAGTCGGGTGCGCACCAATTCCAAGGTTTCCTCAATGCGGGGCTGAATGATCTGATTGAGCAGCGAACGCGGAATCTGATTGCCAGAGTTCTGGTCGTCTTCGCCCACCAGCGGAACCTTCAGCATCTCGCGGTCGTCGGACGGCGATGGCAAGGCGGTGCCGTACAAGGTCTTCAGTCGTTCGGCTTGGGCAACCGGGGTGGACAAGCCGCGGGCGATGTCGCTGGTGACGTGATAGCCGCCGATGGGGATCAAATCGGTGTGGACCAATTGGCCGGCAATGAACACTGCCAACGAGGTTGTGCCGCCGCCCATGTCGATGCAGGTGACGCCCAGTTCGCGTTCGTCTTCAACCAAGCACGCCAGACCGGCAGCGAAGGGCGAAACCACGCGGGCGTCCACGTCCAAATGGCACCGGTTGATGACGGTGTTCAGGTTGCGCACTGGCCCGGTCACGGCGGAGATGACGTGGATGGCCACGCCCAGACGTTCGCCGTACATGCCGCGCGGGTCACGGATGCCTTCGTTGCCGTCGATGGTGTAATCCACTGGAATGGCGTGAAGCAATTCGCGGTCGGGGCTGTCGTGATGGGCGCGGCCATGTTCCAACATGCGACGCAGATCGGCTTCGTTGATGGCGTGGCCGTTCAACGCCACTTCGACCTTGACGTTGGCCGAGCTGGGGTTGCCGCCCGACACGTTGACCACCACCGATTTGACGCGCATGTTGGCCATTTCCTCGGCGGCGTCCACGGCAGCGCGGATGGAATGTTCCAATTCCTCCATATCCACCACCGCTCCGGCGCGGATGCCGCGCGACAGTTGGTGGCCGATGCCGGTGATGCGCGATCCGCCGTCATCGGTGCGTTGGGCGATGATGCAGCACACTTTGGCGCTGCCGACATCAAGGGCCGCTATGGTGTCGCCGCGCATGTCAGCCTCCCTCTTTATGGGGAGCGGGAGAGGTGGCGGTTTGCTCTGGTCCCGTCTTGACCACCATGCGGTCGGACTGGCGCAGATCGACCATCTCCACGTGACGGCTGGTCAGGCTGTGATTTTTCTCCAGATCGGCCAATTGCTTCAACGCGGCATCCAGGTCGGATTCGGGCAGGCGGGCCTCCAACCCATGCTGAGCATCGTCCAGGCGCAGGTTCCAGCGACGGTTGCTAACCCGGATGGCCGCCTTGACGCGAGTGGCGAGGACGGGTTGCTTAGCCAGCAGGGCGAACAATTCCGCCGAGGCGACCGGTGCGCCCTCACCCACGATCAACGGCAAGTCCTGATAACCGTCGATGGCTCCGGGGAAAGGATGTCCATCCTTGTCCACTAGCATGAAGGCATTGTCGTGTTGCCACAGGGCGACGGGGCGTCGTTCGCTTAGAGTCACGCGCAGGGTGTCGGGCAGGCGACGCTCGATAATGGCGGATTGAACGGTTGGGATTTCCTCCAACCGCGCCTTGGCGTCGCCCAAATCGATGCCCATAATGGGAACATCCCGACCAGCCCCCAAGGCGGCCAATATGGCATTGGTTTCGGTGCGATCGCGACCGCTGACGGTGACGTCGTTGACGCGGAAACCGGCTTGGGCGGTGAAGTCCAGCGCCGTGTCGTAAATGGATCGCACGGTCCGTTGCGGCCAGCCGGAATGCCACACCACGATGCCGGTCATGAGGACGGCCACGCCAGCGACGCCAAGAGCTGCGATTTTTTGCACCGGCGTCAGGATTGGACCTTTGAATAGGGGTCTTTTCTTTGCCTTTGGCTTGGATTTGGATTTTTTGGGGGGGGGCGCTTTCTGTTTCCCCAAACGCAGTCCCTGATCGTCCCTAGCGCTAAAAGCATTCTTTCCGCTGGCGCTAAAAGCATTCTTTCCGCTGGCGCTAAAAGCTCCGGGACGATCATCGGCGGTGATCACGATATCGCTGGAATTCAAAGACCGCATTTTGCGTTCTCCACCATCCAGCGCACCAATTCGGGAAATGAGATTCCCTGATGGGCGGCGATTTCAGGAACCAACGAGGTGGCGGTCATGCCCGGTTGGGTGTTGACCTCCAGCACCACGAAGGACGGTTTCTTTCCGGCTTGGGTGTCGTCGTAGCGCAAATCGGCGCGCGACACGCCTCGACAACCCAGAATGCGATGAGCCTCTAAGCCTAAGCGGCAAGCCTCGTCATAATCGGCTTTGGGCAAGGGGGCGGGGAAAAGATGCTTGGACCCGCCGGGAGCGTATTTGGCTTCGTAATCATAGAAGCCTCGCTCCGAGGTGATTTCCAACACGCCCAAGGCGCGATCGCCCATAACCGCCACGGTGATTTCACGGCCAGGAATAAAACTCTCCACCAGCACGGTATCATTGTCGAACGGCCAGCTTTCCAGGGGATTGGAGCTGTTGTCGCCGTCGCGGACGATATAGACGCCCACCGACGAGCCCTCATTCAACGGCTTGACCACATAGGGACGCGGCAGCGGATCGCCCTTAACGCTTCCTTTGGTCAGAACCAAGCCCTTGGCGACGGGCAGACCTGCCTGGGCGAACAGATGGCGGGCAAAAGATTTGTCCATGGCGGCGGCCGAGGCCAGCAGACCGGAATGGGTATAGGGGATTTCCAGCAAATCTAAAATCCCTTGCACGCAGCCGTCTTCGCCCCAGCGGCCATGCAGGGCGTTGAACACCACGTTGGGTTTGCTGGCGACCACGCGAGTGGCGATGTCGGCGGGGTCCTTGCCCACATCCAACAGGGTGACAGTGTATCCGGCTTGCGCCAAAGCGTCCGCCGCCGCCGCACCCGAGCGCAAGGACACGTCGCGTTCATTGGAAGCGCCGCCCATCAATACGGTCACGCGCGCGCTCATGGGCGGTCTCCTATGCGGCGGATTTCCCAGTGCAGGGAATATCCGGTTGTGTTCAGCACCCGCTCGCGCACCTCCTCGCCCAGATCCTCAAGGTCGGCGGCGGTGGCGGTTCCGGTATTGATCAAGAAGTTGCAATGCTTGTCGCTGACCATGGCGCCGCCACGCTGCAAGCCCCGGCAGCCCGCTTGATCGATCAGCTCCCACGCCTTGGCACCCTCCGGATTGGCGAAGGTCGAGCCGCCGGTGCGGGTGCGGATGGGCTGCGAGGCCTCGCGCTTTTCGCGGATCTGGGCCATGCGGTCGGCAATGTCCTCGGCGTCGCCCTTGGGAGCGGCCAAAACGGCGCTTAGGAAAATCCACTCTTCGGGAATCGCGCACTGGCGATAGCCAAAGCCCATGTCGGCGGCGGACAAAGCGTGCGCTCCTCCCGCCCGATCCAGGGCTTTGACAGAAATCACCACATCTTTTGTTTCGCGGCCATAGGCTCCGGCATTCATGCGCAATGCGCCGCCGATGCTGCCGGGAATGCCGCTCAAGAACTCCAACCCGGCGCGGGATTGTTCCAGCGCCGACTGGGCAACGGTTGAATCCAAAGCGGCGGCGCTGGTCTCAAGAGTTTCCTCGGCGAAGGACAGGTGATTGAATTCACCGCCCAAGCGGATGACCACGCCGCGCACGCCGCCGTCGCGCACCAACAAATTGGACCCCACGCCAATCACTGTCACAGGAACGTCCAAGGGCAGGGCGGTTAGGAATTGGGCCAAATCGTCTTCATCGGCAGGCTTGAACAACACATCGGCGGGACCGCCGACGCGGAACCAGGTGAACGCGCCCAAGGCGGCATGCTTCTGCACCCGGCCTTTAACGGCGGGCAGAGCATCCATCCAAGACGGCGTGATCACGCGGGCGGCGTTCATTACGGCAGCGCCTCCAATTCTGCGGGCAGGGCGTTGGCCCAAGCCGTAATGTTGCCTGCTCCCAGGCAGACCACCATGTCGCCGGGCTTGGCAACGGTTTGAACAAGTTTCGCCAAGGACTTGGCATCGGGCAGAGCCATCACGTGGCGGTGGCCGTGCTCTTGCAACCCTTTGATCAGCGAGTCGCGATTGGCGTTCTCGATAGGAGCCTCGCCAGCGGCGTAGACGTCGGCGACGATGACGGTGTCGGCGTCGTTGAAACAGGTGCAGAACTGGTCGAACAGGCTGGACAAACGCGAATAGCGGTGCGGTTGAACCACGGCGATGACGTTGCCCTTGGTGGCCGAGCGGGCTGCTTTTAGAACGGCGGCGATTTCAACCGGATGATGGCCGTAATCGTCGATGACGGTAACGCCCTTGGCCTCGCCGGTTTTGGTGAAGCGGCGCTTGACCCCTTCGAAGCTGGACAGAGCCTTGCGGATGACTTCTTCCGACAGGCCCAACTCGGTGGCAATGGCCACCGCCGCCAGCGAGTTCTGGACGTTGTGTTCGCCCCACATGGGCAAGTTCAGGCCGTGAATGATTTTGTGAGTGCCGCTGACCCGGTCGGCGATGACCACGTCATAGGTGGCGCCGCCTTCGCCGAAGCGCAGGTTGATGGCGCGGACCAAGGCTTGCGGGCTGAAGCCGTAGGTGACGATCTTGCGGTCCAACACCTTGGGGATCAAAGCTTGCACTTCCGGGTGATCGATGCACAGGCAGGCGAAGCCGTAGAACGGAATGTTCTCGACGAAGGTGCGGAAGGCCTCGCGCAGTTTGTCGAAGGTGCAGTAATGATCCATATGTTCGGGGTCGATGTTGGTGACCACGACCACCGAGGATGGCAGCTTGGTGAAGGTGCCGTCGGATTCGTCGGCTTCGACCACGATCCATTCCGACGCGCCCAGTCGGGCGTTGGTGCCATAGGCGTTGATGATGCCGCCATTGATGATGGTGGGGTCCAGATTGGCGGCGTCCAAAAGCGTGGCGATCATCGAGGTGGTGGTGGTCTTGCCGTGGGTGCCGCCGATGGCGATGGCGGTTTTAAGGCGCATCAACTCGGCCAGCATTTCGGCGCGGCGGACCACAGGGACCAAGGTGGCGCGGGCGGTAACCAGTTCGGGGTTGTCGGCCTTGACCGCCGACGACACCACAACTACTCGGGCTTGGCCCAGATTTTCGGCCTTGTGACCGATGGAAACGGCGATGCCCTTGGCGCGCAGACGTTCCACATTGGCACTTTCGGCGATGTCAGATCCTTGCACGGTGTAGCCCAGATTGTGCAGGATTTCGGCGATGCCCGACATGCCGATGCCGCCGATGCCGACAAAATGAATGGTGCCAATGGTGCGGGGCATGGTGCTCATGATGGGGCTTTCTCAACAAGGGGAATCAAATCTGCCAAACGCTCGGCGGCGTCGATCCGCCCGAAGGCGCGGGACTTCTCGGCGGCGATGCTCAAGGTGGGGCCGGGCATGAACAAGGCTGCCAACCGGGTGAACAAAGTCTGGGCGGTGAAAGTGTCTTGGGCGATGCACCACGCCCCGCCCGCTTGCTCCAGGGCTCGGGCGTTGGCGGTTTGATGATCATCGGTGGCGAATTTATAGGGCACTAGCACGGCGGGACGGCCCAGGGCGGTCAGTTCAGCCACGGTGGACGATCCCGAGCGAGTAATGACCAAATGGGCTTGGCTTAGGCGATGCGGCACGTCGGTGAAGAAGGTGGATAGGGTCGCCCGGATATTGGCCTTCTTATAGGCGGCGCGGACAGTTTCCAAATCTTCGGGGCGGCATTGCTGGCTGATGTCCAGTCGGTTTTGGATCTGTTGCGGCAAACGGCTGACGGCGTCGGGCACCACCTGCGACAGGATGCGCGCGCCCTGGCTGCCGCCCATCACCACCACGTGAATGGGGCCGGTTTCGTCGGGCGCGACATAGGGAGTTTTGCTCAGTTCGGCGATAGCGTGACGAACCGGCATGCCGGTCAGGGTCAGGCGGTCCTTAGCCGATTCGGGGACTTTTTCCACCAGAGCGTACGAGGTGGCAATGCGGGTGGCCCACAACGCCAGCAGGCGGTTGGCGCGGCCCAGCACCGCGTTCTGCTCGTGCAGAATGGTGGGAACCTTCAAGATCAGGGCGGCGACAACGGTGGGGAACGAGGCATAGCCGCCGAAACCGACCACCGCGCCGGGTTTGAGTTTGCTCAACAGGCGCAGGGCTTGTGCCGTGCCCAGCAGCAATTCCAAGGCGGCGAAAACTTTGGTCAGCGGACTCTTGCCCGCCAATCCGCCTGCCAGAATGCGGTGGGTGGCGATGGAGCCCAAAGCGCCGCCATAGGACTGACCACGACTGTCGGTCACCAATGCCAATCGAAACTGGCGTTTCAATAACACGCTGGTCAAGGCTTCCGCCGGGAACACATGCCCGCCGGTGCCGCCCGCCGCTAGGATGACGAGAGAGTCGGTCATGCTTCCAACTCCTCGGTGCCATAGCGCTTGCGGGTCAGGGCCAGCATCATGCCCATGCCCAACGCCAAAGCCAGCATGGACGAACCGCCATAGGAAATGAACGGCAGGGTCATGCCCTTGGCGGGCATCAGGCGCAGCGTAGTGGCCATGTTGATGATGGATTGCAACCCGAATTGCACCAGCAAGCCAGATCCCGCCAGCACCACGAACAAATTGTCCTCGCTCATCAGCCGAGCCATGCCGCGCACCACGATCAGGGCGAACAGGAACACAACGCCCAAGCACAACAGCACGCCGAATTCCTCGGCCGCCACCGCCATGATGAAATCTGTATGGGCGTCGGGCAGGATCAATTTGACGTGGCCTTCACCCGGTCCGGTGCCGAAAATGCCGCCGTGATGGAAGGCGTTGAGGGCGGTGCTGACCTGGAAGGCGTCGCCGCCCTGCGGGTCCAAAAAGCGCGCGACGCGAGCTTGAACATGGGGGAAGATGGCATAGGCGGCGACGCCGCCCAGCACGCCCATGAACATCATGCCGATCACCAAAATCATCGGCAGACCGGCCAAGAAGAATTCAACGCCCCAAATGGCCGAGATGATCAGGGTTTGTCCCACATCGGGTTCGGCCAACAGCAGCAAGGCGGTGACCACATACAGGCCCGAGGCGATGGCGCGTCCGGGGAATCCTGGCTCTAGCCGAGCGGACGAGAACATCCAGGCGGCGACCACGGCAAAGGCGGGTTTGACGAATTCGGACGGCTGAACGGTCAGACCGGCCAAGGACAGCCAACGGGTGGCGCCCTTGACCTCGGCGCCCAGGAACAAAACCCCGGTCAACATCACTAGGGCGCCCAACATGCCGATGGTGGCCAAGCGGCGGATGTGCCGGGGCGACAGCAGCGAGGTTCCGATCATGATCATGACCGACGGCGGCAGGAAGATGAATTGACGGCGGACGAAATGGTAGGAATCCGCGCCGATGCGCTCGGCCACGGCGGGGCTGGCGGCCATGGTCAGCAGCATGCCGATGCCGATCAGCAGCAGCAAGGCGGCCAGGGTGATGCGGTCCACGGTCCACCACCACCGGCCCAGAATCGAGGTGTCGGTACGACCGAACGTCATGACGCCTCCCCAAGGTTTTGCACCAACTGGCGGAACACGTCGCCGCGATGCTCGAAACTGGTGAACTGATCCCACGAGGCGCAGGCGGGCGACAACAACACCACCGAGCCGGGACCTTTGGTCTTGGCGTCGCGGGCGGCGGCTTCCACCGCCTTGTCCAACGTGCCGCATTGGCTGTATGGCACGGCATCGCCCAAGGTCTTGGCGAAGTCCTGTGCCGCGTCGCCGATCAAATAGGCATGGGCAATGCGGGGGAAGTACTCGGTCAAGCTGGTTATGCCGCCTTCCTTGGCTTGGCCGCCCAGAATCCAGAAGATGTTTTGGTAGCAGGCCAGGGCCTTGGCCACGGCGTCGGCGTTGGTGGCCTTGGAATCGTTGATGAACAAGATGCCGTCCCGCTCAGCGATCAATTCTTGGCGATGCTGTAGGCCGGGATAGGAGCCGATGGCCGAGGCAGCGGCGGCGGACGGAATGTCGTCGGCGCGGGCCAAAGCGAAAGCTGCTGCGGCGTTTTGCCAATTGTGGCGACCAGGCAGGCGACGCACTTTGGTTAGATCCAGCACCGGCTCGCCGTTTTCCAACAGCAGCCCATCGGGAACGGAGATGCCCTTTTGCAGACGGTGCTGGGCGGAAATGCGCACCACGGTGACACCTTTGGCTTGCAACTCGCTGGCAATGTCCAAGCCATAGGAATCGTCAACGCCGATCACTGCGGTCCCATTGGGAGCCAATTTGTCGAACAAGCTGCGTTTGGCGGCCACATAACCGTCCAAACCGCCATGACGGCCTAGATGGTCGGGGGTGATGTTGAGCAGCACGCCCGCATGGGCTTTGAGATTGGGGCACAGCTCCAATTGATAGGAGCTGAGCTCCAGCACATAACGGCCATCGTCACCCAGATCGGGCAGGGCCAAAGCGGGAGTGCCCAGATTGCCGCCCGCTGCGACCGTGCGGCCCGACTTTTCCAGCACATGGGCCAGCAAGGTGGTGGTGGTGGATTTGCCGTTGGTGCCGGTCACCGCCAGAATGCGGTTGTTGGGTTTTGCCTGGGCCAGCAAATCCACGTCGCACACCAACGGGATGTTGGCGCTTTTGGCTGCCTGAGCTATGGGATGAGGCTTGGGATGGGTGTGGGGGATGCCGGGACTCCACACGATAAGGTCGTAATGGGACAGGCCCACGTCCAGAGGATTCTCAACCTTGAAATCCGTTATGGCGGCGCGGGCTTTCTCGGCGTCGTCCCATACCGTAACCTTGGCGCCGCTGGCGGACAAAGCGGCGGCTGTAGCGGTTCCAGACTTGCCCAGTCCGACCACGCCGACTTTCTTATCCTTCAGGAAGGGAGTCTTGATCATGCAATCCTCACCGCAGCTTCAGGGTTGAAAGACCGGCCAGCGCCAAGATCCCGGCGATGATCCAGAAACGGATGACAACGGTGGGCTCGGCCCAGCCTTTCTTTTCGAAATGGTGGTGCAGCGGGGCCATGCGGAACACCCGCTTGCCGGTCAATTTGTACGAGGCCACCTGGACGATGACCGAGACTGTTTCCAGCACGAACAGGCCGCCGACGATGGACAGCACCAATTCATGCTTGGTGACGATCGAGATGGCGCCCAAAGCCCCGCCCAAAGCCAACGAGCCGGTATCGCCCATGAACACCATGGCAGGGGGTGCGTTGAACCACAGGAAACCTAGGCCAGCACCGACCAAGGCGCCGCAGAACACCGCCAACTCGCCCGATCCGGCCACATAGTTGATTTGCAGGTAATTGGCGAAGACGGCGTGGCCGACCAAATAGGAAATGATGGCGAACACCATGGCGGCGATCATCACCGGCACGATGGCCAGACCGTCCAAGCCATCGGTCAGATTGACTGCGTTGCTGGCCCCGACGATGACGAACATGGCGAAGGGAATATAGAACCAGCCCAATTGGATCAGGACATGTTTGAAGAACGGAACCGCTAAAGCGCCAGCCAGAGTGTCAGGTTGCAGCAGCATGGTGCCAACTGCCGCCGCTAGGGCAATGATCAATTGGGCCAACAGTTTCAACTTGCCGGACAATCCTTTGGGGTTCTTCTTCGACACTTTCAAGAAGTCGTCCATGAAGCCGATCAAGCCGTAGCCCAAGGTCACCAGCAGCACGATCCAGACATAGCCGTCGCGCAAATCCGCCCACAAGATAGTGGATATGGTCAAGGCGGCCAGGATCAGGAACCCGCCCATGGTCGGCGTGCCCTTCTTGGTCAGCAGGTGCGATTCGGGGCCGTCGCTGCGGATGGGCTGACCTTGTTTTTGCCAACGCCGCAGCCAGTTTATCAAGCTGGGACCGATGATGAAGGCGACGATCAAGGCGGTCATCACCGCGCCGCCCGCTCGGAAGGTCAGGTACTTGAACAGGTTGAACGGGCCGAATTCGTCCGACAAAGGATAAAGAAGATTATAGAGCACCCTGAACCTCCTTTAAGCCGCGCAGGGCTTCGACCACTTTTGACATCCGGCTGCCTGCCGATCCCTTGACCATGACCACGTCTCCCGGTTGCAATGCCTTGAGCAACGGGGCGATGATGGCGTCTGAATTTTCCGCATGGGCTCCGCGCGCGTCCTGGTCCAATGCCAGATGCAGGGATTCCATCAAGGGCCCGGCGGTGAACACTAGGTCCACATCCCATTGGGAAACGGCTGCGGCCAATTGGGCGTGCAGTTCCTTGGACCGATTACCCAATTCCAGCATGTCGCCCAACACGGCGACGCGACGACCGTCGGTTGACGGCTTGCCCGCTCCCAACGCGGTCAGTGCCGCCTGCATGGAAGCAGGACTGGCGTTGTAACTTTCGTCGATGACCAGGATGCCGTCCTTGGTGACGAAGCGGCTGCCACGACCCTTGGGCGGGGACAGTTTCTCCAAGCTTCTGGCTGCCTTGATCGGGTCGCCGCCCAAAGCCTGCACCGCCAGTAAAACCGCGAGCGAGTTGTTGGCCCAGTGCCGTCCCACCGCACCCAATTCGTAAGAAATGGCGGTGTCGTCGATCAAAGCCAGCACCGATGTGGTCTGAGTGTTCAAATCGAAGTCCATCAGTCTGGCTGTGGATTCGATGTGGCTGCCGAAGCTAAGGATAGAGGTGATCCCGGCCGCTTTGGCCTTTTGTCGCAATCGCTCGTAATGGGGATTGTCGCGGGGCAGAATGGCCACTCCGTCCGGCTCGAGGCCCAAGAAGATTTCGGCCTTGGCGTCGGCGATGGCGACGGTGTCGGCAAAGAATTCGGAATGGACCATCTCGATGGCGGTGATGATCGCCACATGGGGACGAACCATCTTGGTCAAGGGCGTCAGTTCGCCCGCATGGTTCATGCCCAGTTCGAACACACCATACGCGGTGTCGTGGGGCATGCGGGCCAACGACAAGGGCGCGCCCAGTTGGTTGTTGAGATTGCCCAAGGTGGCGTGAGTGGGGGCTTGGTCGCCCAGGGTCAGGCGCAGCATGTCCTTGGTGCCGGTCTTGCCCACCGAGCCTGTGACGGCAACGATCTTGGCTGAACTGCGGGCGCGAGCGGCAAGACCCAGACGCTCCAGCCCCCGTTCGGTATCGTCTACCTTAACCCACGGTCCGACTAAATCGCTCGGCTCGCGATGGATCAAGGCGGCGGCGGCTCCGGCTTTGAAGGCGGCTTGGATATGATCGTGACCGTCGTGATGAGGGCCTTCCAGGGCAATGAACAAATCGCCGGAGGCCAAGGTGCGGCTGTCGATGGACACGCCGGTTGCGTGCCAAGCGTTATGATTGGGCACACCGTTGATGGCGGTGATCACTTCGTCGGAAGTCCAAAGGGTTGGGGTGCTCATGAGGACCTCCCTTCGATTTCGATGACGGCCTTTTGCGCTTCCTCGGCATCGTCGAACGGCAGCACGGTTTTGCCCACGATTTGGCCGCGCTCATGGCCTTTGCCCGCGAGTACCAATACGTCGCCCGCTTTCAATTCGGCGATGGCGGCGCGAATGGCTTGGCCGCGGTCGGCGATCTCCGCTGCTTTGGGCGCGGTGGTCAAAATGGCACGGCGGATCAGGGTCGGGTCTTCACTGCGCGGATTGTCGTCGGTGACAAACGTCACATCGGCCAGATTCTGCGCGATAGCCCCCATTTGCGGACGCTTGCCGGGATCGCGGTCGCCGCCGCAGCCGAACAGGCAAATCAGTCGGCCTTTGTTAGTGACATGCGGTCGCAGGGCGTTCAGCACCGTTTCCAACGCGTCGGGGGTATGGGCGTAATCCACATAGATGCTGGCGCCCGATTGGCGCTCGGCCACCTTTTGCAACCGTCCGGGGACGCCCTGCAAGTGACCCAGTTGGGTCAAAGCCAAAGAGGGATCGGAGCCGGTGGCGATGACCAATCCCAGGGCTGCCAAGGCATTCCAGGCTTGGAAGGTCCCGGCCAGTGGCAGCAGGACATGGGATTTCCGCCCTAAGATTTCCAGCGCCAAATCCTGGCCGTGGGCCAAGGGTGTTGCAGATTCCAGATGGATGTCCTTGCCGTTCTGGCCGTAGGTCATCACCGTCAGGCCGCGCTTGGCGGCGATGGCGATGAAGTCTTGGCTTTGCGGCTGATCGGCATTGATCACCGCGACCCCGTCATCGGGCAGCATTTCGGCAAACAGGCGTTGCTTGGCTCGGCCATAGCTGTCCATGTCGCCGTGATAATCCAGGTGGTCGCGGGTCAGGTTGGTGAAGGCGGCGGCCTTCAGGGCCACGCCGTCCAGGCGGTATTGCGACAGGCCGTGGCTGGAGGCCTCGATGCAGGCGTGATCGACGCCCAGATCGGCCAAAGCCTTCAGATTGGCGTGTAGGGTCTCGGGATCGGGGGTGGTCAGACCGCCCTGATTGTCCCAACCGGGCGCGACGATGCCCAAGGTGCCGATCGAGGCGGCCTTGTGGCCCAGACCGATCCAAATCTGGCGGGCGAAGTCGGCGGTTGAGGTTTTGCCGTTGGTGCCGGTCACCGCCGCCATGGTGGCGGGTTGCGCGCCATAGAACACGGCAGCCATCAAGGCAAAGCGGCGGCGGGGATTTTCGTCTTCGATCAAACGGGCGGTGGCGGTCTCGGGCAAACAAGCGCCGGGCAGGGCCAGGATGGCCGCCGCTCCCGATTGCAGAGCTTGGGGAATGAACGCGCGACCGTCAGCGTTGGTCCCTGGAAGTGCGGCGAACAAGAAGCCCGGTTGCACCTTGCGTGAATCGCAGGTCAGCCCGGCGATGTTAAGGTCGCCGGGCAGAGCGTTGTCGGTCGAGAGCGTAAGCTTATTGGGCTTGGGCGACATTATGCCTCCCAGGCGGCGCTTGTTGGGACTGTAGGGTTGGCTCCATGCCGGTCAGGGGCGCGATGGCGGCGATGATCCGCTTGACGGCGGGGGCGGCCACCCAACCGCCGGTGATGAAGCCGTGGCTTTCGGTGGTTCCTTGCGGTTCGTCGATCATCACCAGCACGCAATAGCGCGGGTCGCTGGTGGGGAAATCGGCGATGAATGACGCCAAGACCGATTTCCGGGCATAGCCGCCTTTAACGGCTTTCTCGGCGGTTCCGGTTTTGCCGCCCACGTCGTAGCCCGGCACATCGGCGTTTTTGCCGGTGCCCGACAGGACCACATCGCGCATCAGGTCGCGCATGGCTTGGGAGGTCTTGGTTTTTTCGATGCGGTCGCCGGGCGGGGGCTGATCCGTCGCCATCAAAGTGGGCTGATGGTAGTCGCCGCCATTGACCAAGGCCGAGACGCCGGTGATCAGATGCAGCGGAGTCACGGACAGACCGTGACCGAAGGCTACGGTGACGGTGCTGATTTCCCGCCACGGATTGGGCACCTGCGGAGCCCCCACTTCCGGCAGTTCGATGGACAGCGGCGACAGCAATCCAACCTTGTTCAAGAAGGCGCGTTGGTTGGCTCCGCCCATTTCCATGGCCATGCGCGCGGCTCCGATATTGGACGAATGGATCAGGATTTCAGCGACGCTCAGCCAACGCTTCTCGGGATGATCGTCGTGGATCACCGCGCCGTAGATATGCAAGGGCTGGGTGGCGTCATAGCTGGATGTGGGGGTGGCGGTACCGTAATCCAAGGCCGCCGCCGTATTGAACAGTTTAAAAGTCGAGCCCATTTCATACACGCCCTTGGCGGCGCGGTTGAACATGCTGTTGTCGGTGGCGGGCGGCGGATCGTTGGGATCGAAGTCGGGCAGGCTGACCATGGAGAGCACTTCGGCGGTCTTGACATCCATGATCAGGCCGACGCCGCCGAGGGCGTTGAAGTCGCTCATGGCGCGGGCGACCTCGTTGCGGACGATGGTCTGCATACGGATGTCAAGCGACAGGCGCAGGGGTTGATGGTCAGTGGTCAGGCGCGGATCAAATTTTTTCTCGATGCCGGACACGCCTTTGTTGTCGATATCGGTCATTCCGACCACATGGGCGCTTAAAGATCCGTGCGGGTAAACTCTTCGTTCACCTTTCTCGAAATATAGTCCAGGAATACCCAAAGCATTCACGTCGTATTCTTGGCGAGGAGTCAGATTCCGGCGCAGATAAGCAAAGGCCTTGGCCGAGGACAGTTTGGCCTGGGTTTCATCCACATCCAAATCGGGCAGCACGGACGCCAGTTTTTCGGCGGCGTCCTGGGTATCGAGCAATTCACTGGTGCGGGCATACAGCGAAACCGTGGGCAGGCTGGTGGCGAGCACCACGCCGTTGCGGTCGATGATGTCGGCGCGAGCCATTTCGTCGCCAGCCGGGATGCTGGCTTGCGGAGCGGGTTTGGCGTCGGGGCTGTGCTCGATGACCGACACGTCCAACATTCTAAGAGCGATCCCGCCATAGGCGGCCATGAACACCAAGGCGGCGACCAGCAGACGTCCCCGACCGGTTTCCAACGCACGCGACTTGACGCCGTCCAATTTGACGGCGGCTTGGCTGGTTTGGAAATCCTCGCTGGGATGAAACTCCGGGGCGGAGCGTCGGCTGAGAAACAGCGTCATCGCGCCTCCCCTGGAGTGGAGACCATGGCCAATCCGGTTCCTCCGGCGATGCGCGGATGGTGGTCGGACGGCTTGGGATGGGTGGCGGGCGCGGTTTGGGCCATGACGATGACCGGCTTAGGCGCGGGCAAGGCCGAGGGAGCCGAAGCCGTAGTCGGCTGCTTGGCTGCGGCGGTTGGGGTATGAGAGGTAGCCGCCGCATACTGGGTTTGCGTGGTTCCCGCGAAAGGTTGGGAATTGAGGGTGTCCAAGGTCGCCACTTGGGTCGGCCCCATTTGCTTCATGCCCAAATGACGCTGAGCCAGATCGCGCAACCGCACCGGATCGTTCAAGAAACTCCATTCGGCGTTCAGCACATGGATGTCTTCCTGATTGCGGACGATGTCATGATTGACCGAGGCCAGCTTGGTTTCCAGATCCTTGACCTCGTGTTTGACGAAGAACAGGGCGGCGCCCAACATGCCAGCGAAACAAGTCCATAAAATGGTGCCGGTGATGGAACGGTTCATGACAGACCTCCTAAAGAGGTTGGGCTGGATAAAGCGGGTGCATTGGTCCGGATCGCGGCGCGCAAATGGGCCGAGCGCGAGCGCGGGTTGATGCGCACTTCCTCGGGGCTGGCGACGATGGGTTTGCGGCTGATGGCGCGGAAGGTGGGCGCGTCTTCCTTGCCCATGGCCATTGGGATATGTCGCGACGGCTGGGATTGTCCGCCCGAACGCGATTTCAGGAAATCCTTGACCATGCGGTCTTCCAGCGAGTGGAACGTGACCACGGCCAGACGTCCGCCGTCCTCAAGCATGTGTTCGGCGTCGCCCAGGCCGCGTTCCAACTCGCCCAATTCGTCATTGACGGCGATGCGCAGGGCCTGGAACGTGCGGGTGGCGGGATCAATGCCGTCTTTGCTTTTTGGCACCACCGATCGCACGGTGTCGGCCAAATCGGCGGTGGTGGCGAAGGGAGACTGCTTGCGGCGTTCGACGATGGCGCGGGCGACCCGGCGGGAATGGCGCTCTTCGCCATAGTGATAAATGATGTTGGCCAATTGGCTTTCGTCGGCGTTGTTGACCACATCGGCGGCGCTGTCGCCTTCGCACGCCATGCGCATATCCAAGGGTCCGTCCTTGGCAAACGAAAACCCGCGTTCGGGCTGGTCGATCTGCATGGACGAGACGCCGATATCCAAGGCGATGCCGTTGACGCGCTCGATGCCGATGGTCTTCAGCGTCGATGCCATGGAGCCGAAACAGCCATGGACCATGGTCAACCGTCCGTCCCAAGATTTGGCCATTTCCTCGCCGCGGGCGACGGCGGTGGGGTCGCGGTCGATGGCGATGACCCGGCACTTGGCCTGTTCCAGCAAGGCGCGTGTATAGCCGCCAGCGCCGAAGGTGCCGTCCACATGGATTTCCCCATCCTTAGGGGCCAGGGCGGCGATCACTTCGGCCAGCATGACTGGGAAATGCAGCGGATGCAGGCTCATGGCGCGCCTCCATTGCTGGGGCCTGGTCGCGGGGCGGGCGACAGGCGAAGGGTGGGGGGCGACTTCTGGGCGCGGTTGCGGATATCGGCCAACAAAGCGGTGTGCGCGCCGGGCTCCCAAATCTGGAAGGTCTGGCCTTTGCCGACGAAGGCAGCGGTTTCGGTGATGTTGGCGTGGGCCAGCAGATCCTCGGGCACAAGGATGCGGCCTTCCGGGTCCCAGGGCAGGGGACGGGAATCGGCGAAAATCAAAGACGAGAGTTCTTCATGTTCGGGGCTGAAAGCGGCCAGTTCCTGGGTGCTGTCGGACAGACGCTGCATGTAATCCATGCCGCAGCCTTCGATGCAGGGAAGGGTGAAGCTGCGATACAGGACAATGCCGGAAAAGCTTTGACCTGCAAGGGTCGAGCGGAACTGGGCGGGGACGGAAACCCGTCCCTTCCGATCAACTTTATTAATGATGGTGGAGAGGAAAAGTCCCAACTCCTACCCCCTGCCCGATCGTTGTTTCGCCCCATTATCCCCAATAGACACGTCAAATGCCCCGACATGCAGATTGGGATAGGATGGGATACCATGGGATAGCATGGGCGTCAATGGTACAGAATGGTTTTTTGATGGGATCGGGTGGAGTCCTTAAGACGAAATGCAGGTGTGTGGCAGTTGTTGCCAATGACCAGCGTTTCCGCGAAAAACATTCGCGAATCTATACTTGAGTTCTGTGTTTGTTCTTTCTGGGGCGGAGCCTATTCACAGCGCATGGATTTGGGATGGCATGGGAATGGGGGGCAATTGAAGGTCGTTTCAATATCTGCCATAACGATGTGTGCGCTTCGAGCCAACATTCGCGCGCAATAGAGGTTTAATCAGCACATGTCCCTTCCCCCTGACGAATTCGATCGGCAACGGGCCGAGCACACGGCTTTGAGCCGGGAACTGGACGATCTGCGCATTGAACTATCCACAGCCATTGAGCATGGCGACGCGATCGAATCTCAGTTGGCCGATGAAATTCAAGAACGGCAAATTCTGGAAGCTCATTTGCGGACGATGATGGACGATCTCGAACGGAAGAACAGGGAAACCGAGGCGGCCTATGCCAAGCTCAATCAGGCCAATGCCCAGATCATTGAAAGCATCGACTACGCCCGTAAAATTCAGAATGCGCATTTACCGGATTTAGAAGTATTGAAAGATGAGGTGGCCGACATCGCGGTGTACTGGGAACCGCTAGACGTGGTGGGGGGTGATTATTATTGGGTCGAGCGGATGGGGGGCCAGTGCGCGATCCTTATGGCCGATTGTACCGGCCATGGCGTTCCCGGCGCCTTCATGACGCTGGTCGCCGCATCGGCCATCGAACACATCTTCCATAATGAAGGGCAGATGGAGCCTGCGGCCATTTTAACCCGGCTGGATGGGATGGTTCGTACCCGTTTGCATCAAGACCGATCGGACGCCTCTTCCGACGATGGCATGGATGCCGCCCTTTGTCTGTGGAATCGCGACGCCAGAACCTTGTGCTATGCCGGCGCTTACCTTCCATTGTTCTATTCGTTCAACGGCCACGTCCAGGACGTGAAGCCGTCACGCACCAGCTTGGGGTATCGCTCCTCCCATTTGCGCGAACCGATCCGGGATCACGTCTTTTCTGTCGTGCCGGGGATGGTGTTCTATCTCATGACCGATGGAATTGTGGATCAAGTTGGCGGCCCGTCGCGTCGAATGCTGGGGCGCAAACGAATGATGGACATCATTGCCAGCTGCCAGCACTTGCCCGTGGCACAGCAGATGACGCACATAAAAGAAGGTCTGGCATCCTATCGCGGCGAAGAGCGGCGACGGGACGACATGACCTTGATCATCTTCCAGCCGTTGTGACGGACGTAAAACCCTATAACTGCTTGAGCACGACGAGGGTCAGGTCGTCATAAAGAACGGCATTGCCCATGTGTCGCTTCACATCGGCAATGATGGCGTCCTTGATGGCTTCGGCCGAACCGGAGCGGGACTCGATGGCGATATGGGCCAACTTGTCCAAGCCGTAGAGGCGATTGTCTTCGCTGGCGGCTTCGGTGATGCCGTCCGTATAAAGGATGACAACGTCGCCACAATAAAGGGGCATGGTCATATGGTCGACAAACGCCGCAATGTCTTCCACCAAGCCGATGGGAAAGCCAAGATTTTCGGTGTCGATCGTTTCAAGGCGACCGTCCTGGCGAGCGATGATCACATATTCGTGTTGGCCGCTGATGGTCAGAGCGCCTTTGGCTCCGTTTAAGTCGGCCGGGGGCGCTTTGTAATCCAGCAGGGCCAGGGACAAATTCTTGCCGCATCCCATGCGCCGGATGTTTTCATACAACGTCGTATTGATGATATTGATCTCGCCCACCAGATCGTCCCGCTTGCTGGTCAGCAAAGTGCGCATGGCGCATTGAGTCATCAGCATGATCATGCCGCTTTCTAGACCGTGGCCAGTCACGTCGCCAATGCCGATGCGAACACCCCCGGCATGACGGAGAATATCGTAATAATCGCCTCCCACCTCGGTGGCCGGCTCCATATAAGCGGCGATGTCCAATCCGTCCGTGGCGACGAGTTCGGCGCTCGATGGCAGTAAGATTTGCTGCATGCGACGCGAAACATCCAGTTCCGCGCCTAGGCGGGCGTTCTCGTTCTGCGCCTGATCCCGCTGTTCAAGAACGGATTGAAAGGCGTGGGTCAGGCCATCCACCGAGACTATGATCTGGCCCAACTCGTCCTTGGTGACCGGGGGACAGGTCCACTGTCCGGGATGGGCCGGGTCAATGGCGCCGATGGCGTCGACCAGATTTTTAACGGGACGGGTGACAGACCGAGCAATCTGAACGGCCAGCGCGCCGGTTATCAGCAACACGATCAACTCCGCGCTGCCGATCAACAGAAATTGCCGCCATAATGCGTCGTTGATGTCGTCGATATAGACGCCGGTTTGAATGACCCAATTCCAAGCGGGGTAGGGCGCCGCGTAAGCCATTTTCGACATGGGGGTTTGGTTGGCGTCGTTGGTGCCGCGTGGCACCATGTAACGCACCAGCCCTCCGCCTTTCTGGGCTGTATCGATCAACTTAGCAACAATCAGCGTTCCATTGGGGTCGCGCGCATCCAAGCGGTTGACGCCCTCGAACTTGGGATTGGCATGAACCAGGGTCACGCCGTCCGTTTGATAAACTCCATAATACTCGCCGTTGCCCCAGCGCAAGGCGCGAATGGCCGCTTTGGCGTCGGTCTGCGCTTTGTCCAGGGGCAAGGTTCCGTCCTTGGCTTTTTCATCAAACGACTCAATCAGCTTGAGTGCGCCATCGACCATGTCGCGCAGCTTGTGTTCGCGCTCGGCGTACAGAGTTTGGCGCAGACTCCAAATTTGAACGCCCGAGATGACGATGCCCGATAAGATGGCGATGGTCACAATCAGCGAGATGCGAAACGAAATGGAAGTGTGACGCATGAAAAGGGAACTAATCAAAAGTCAATGTCAGGTCAGGCATTAGACGCTTCAAATTGTTGAGCGACTTTCCTTGCCACGGCACGGAAGAGCTTCCGCGTATGGTGATGGCGCATCCTTGATGGTTGCGGGCGGTGATGACGAATTTCGACAAGGTGGCGATGCCCGAGCTGTTGAGAAATTCCAACCCCGACAAATCCAGGGTCAGGGCAGGATGAGCCGCAATGGAGTTTTCCAGCAATTCAGAAATCGGTTGATATTCAATTATGCCGCCCAATCGCAAGATGCCCGTGATGCGGATGGTGCCGGTGTCGGCATTGTAATCGACCGCGTACCCTTCACCCTGTAATGCCGTCATGCCCATTCTCCCTTAGATGACAAGATTTACTTGGGTGGACACGTAAACGGCGTTTTCGACCGATTCCAGCCGCCAGGCCAACTTGGCGCCATAATCGTTGATCATGGTCAAAAGCCCCAGACCGGACCCGGACTCTGCCGAAGCGGTGGCCTTTTCCTCCATCTTCCTGAAATAAAGCTCGTAGGGGTCCTCGCTTAGAATCTGCTGGATGAACGTCTGCAATTTAGCGGCCTGCTCTATGTTCGCCCCATTGCTTTCCATCAACATGATTTGATTGCCCAGTAAATACATGCGCATGCTGACGGGAATTCCCGCCGAATCGGCGGAAAACTTCATGGCGTTTTCCAACAATTCATTGGCGATGTAACTGACCGCGCTTCTGATTTCCGCCTGTCTGATCTTGGTGGCGGAATCGCTTTCATCAAGCGGGAAAAAGGTTGTGACGTAATCGCCCAGAAAATCGGCGGACAAACCGTTGTTACGCCAGCGTTGTTTCAGGGGAATGCTGCTGGTCCAAAAGCTGAGGTCCAGAGATTCCACGTGGCCGTTTAAGCGGCTGGGAATGTCTTGGAAGTCGCCGTATTGCTCAGTCGTCATTCCCACTCCTCCGCTCACGGCCGCCTGAAGTTACGTCTACTGACGTGGACATATAAAGAAATTGGGGGCTCTCGGCAATCCGCCATCTGTGAAATCCCGCTTGGGCGCGGAATAAGGATGTAAAGCTAGGCGGTCTATAAGCCGGGTTCTGTCCTTGGCCGTTTGACGGGCCAAGGGGTGACCATTCATCTGGGACGTTCGTTGCCGAACGCCTCACGCGACCGACCCGGACGACTATGCGGAAGCGCATTTCGCTTTTCCCGAAGGAAAAGACCGCCGTCCCTATTTGGTCTTGCTCCCGGTGGGGTTTGCCGTGCCGTCCCCGTTGCCGTTGACGCGGTGCGCTCTTACCGCACCCTTTCACCCTTACCGGCCATA
The DNA here is from genome assembly GCA_903924765.1 of uncultured Rhodospirillaceae bacterium. Taxonomy (GTDB): domain Bacteria; phylum Pseudomonadota; class Alphaproteobacteria; order Rhodospirillales; family Magnetospirillaceae; genus CAIYCT01. The sequence goes on from CAIYCT010000537.1 coordinate 21,832, forward strand.
AAGACCGGCGGTTTGCTTTCTGTGGCACTTTCCCTAAGGTTGCCCCCGCCGGACGTTATCCGGCACCGTGCTTTCCGTGGAGCCCGGACTTTCCTCTCCAAGACAAGCTTGAAGCGGCCACCCGACCACCTAGCGCCGGCAAAGTGGCGGCATATGGTCCGGATGTCAACCGAACAACTTGTCGATATCGTCCTGGGAGATGGCTTGCGAGGCCAATTGCGGGCCGTTCAGCAGCTTGGCTTCTTCGTCCGCATGGGCGTCGTTGGCTACCGGTTGCAGTTCGGCGATGGCTTCGTCGCCCCAGATGCTGATCATGGCCATGACCCGCTGCTCGATGAATTCCAGGGTCTTGACGACCTTGCTGATGCGTTGGCCGGTAATGTCTTGGAAGTTGCAGGCTTCGTAGATACTGATGATGGTATCGCCGATTTCGTCGGCGACGCTTTTGACGAACGGATCGGCGTCGCCATAGGATTGCAATTGTTGGCTTAGCGAATCCAGCTTTTCAGACGATTCCAAGATGGTGTGCGTGGCGTGCTCGGTGGCTTCGACGATGGCGTCCAATTCGTTGGCCACCACCAGCAGTCGGTCTTCCTCGGTGCCGGTGGGACGAAGCGCGGCGATTTCAGACTTGGTTTGGTCGATACACACCGCCAGGTCCCGCATCTCGGTCCGCATCATGCTCATTTCGTCATGAGGCTTGATGGGGGTGGTGGATACGATTGGTTCGTCACTGCTTTCCAGCGTCACAATGCCGCCACGCTTGATGTCGCTTAAGTCGGATTTGATTTCCAGCAGCAATCGCACCAGTACCGAGGTGTCTTGATTGGATGCGGATGGGGCGACCTCGGGCCGCGCCGCCATCAATTTCCGTTCGGCGGCGAATACTTTACGCTCCATGAGCCGCTCCCGCCGTCAGAGGGGTGACAAAAAGGTTTGCCATATTGACGCTGGA
>CAIYCT010000538.1 GCA_903924765.1 uncultured Rhodospirillaceae bacterium
GATCTTCTTGATGGTCTCGTCGGTCAGGACCTGCAATTCTTTTTCGTGCTTCTTGATGTCGTCTTCGGACACATCGCCATCTTTAGACAATTTCTTCAAACTGTCCATGCCGTCGCGACGCACGTTGCGCACCGAGACGCGGGCTTGCTCACCGTACTTGCTGGCGACCTTCTGCAATTCCTTGCGCCGTTCCTCGTTCAAGGGCGGAATGGGAACGCGCACGGTCTGACCATCCGCTGCGGGATTGAGACCCAAGCCGGAATCGCGAATGGCCTTTTCCACCGCTTTGACCAAGCCCTTGTCCCACACCGACACCGTCAGCATTCTTGGTTCCGGGACACCCACATTGCCACATTGGGACAACGGCATGGATTGACCATAAGCCTCGACAATCACTGGGTCCAACAAGCTGGCCGACGCCCGGCCGGTCCGCAAACCGGCGAATTCCTTCTTCAACACGTCGACGGCGGAGTCCATACGGCGGGCGACATCCTTGCGCAGATCATTCCAACTGGCGGCACTCACGATGCTTTTCCTTCCTCTATCAGCGTAAACCGGCCCTTGCCCTGGACGACCTGGGCAAAAGCGCCCTCCTGATGCAGATTGAACACCAGGATGGGAACATTATTCTCTCGGCACAAGGCCACGGCGGCAGTGTCCATCACTTTTAAATCACGAGCCAGCATTTCCTTGAAGGTCAGATGGTCGCAGCGCTCGGCCTTGGGGTCCTTCTTGGGATCGGCGGAATACACGCCGTCCACTTGCGTAGCCTTCAACAACACATCGCAGCCCATTTCCACCGCCCGAAGCGCGGCGGCGGTATCGGTAGTAAAAAACGGATTGCCGGTTCCGGCTGCGAAAATCACCACGCGGCCTTTTTCCATATGACGCAGAGCCCGGCGGCGAATAAACGGCTCGCACACCGCAGGCATTACAATCGCCGACTGCACCCGGCTGGCCACATTAATTAGTTCCAACGCGTTTTGCAGCGCCAAGGCGTTGATGGTGGTGGCCAACATACCCATGCTGTCGGCGGCAGCCCGTTCCATCCCGCGTGATGCGCCCTCGATGCCGCGAAAAATATTGCCGCCGCCCACCACGACGCCGACCTGCGCGCCCAAATCGCGCACCGATTTGATTTCGCGGGCGATGCGATCAACGGTGGCGGGGTCCAAGCCGTATTCCCCGTCCCCCATCAGACCTTCCCCTGATATCTTCAGGAGAACTCGACGGAACTTGGGGTCCTTGGGCATGGCAGCGGCCTCACAGTCTTCAATTACATTGGCCGAGGTTTATACACCATTCCCGGCTCATGGCGAAAAAAAAAGCCCCTAGCCCCTGAAATGATCGGGGCTAGAGTTTATACAAGCCCTTGCCGGGCGCGAACTTCCATTCGCTTGGCCGCCGACTCGATGGCGGCTGATCCGCGGCAATAAAAAAAGCCCCAGGATGGTTAAATCCAGGGGCCTTTCTAAGACAATACGCTTACTTGTTGACTTGCGCGGCGGCAGCCACCTCGGCGGCGAAATCGGATTCTTCCTTTTCGATGCCTTCGCCCAGGGCGAAACGCGCGAAACCAGTCAGCTGGACCGGAGTGCCCAATTCCTTGCCCAGGTTCTCGACAACCTTGGAAATCTTGGTTTCCTGGTCCATCACATAGACCTGCTCGACCAAGCACACTTCCTCATAGTACTTGCGGATGCGGCC
>CAIYCT010000539.1 GCA_903924765.1 uncultured Rhodospirillaceae bacterium
CATCCTTGGTTCGTCAACTGGATCAGCTGTGCTCTTCCGGTCTGGTCGAGCGGCGCGACGATCCGCATGATCGGCGGGCCAAATGTCTCTATTTGACCGATGAGGGACGGACCCTGTCCATTAAGATTGAAGCCTTGGTTGTGGACTGCCGGTCTCGTCTGCTGAGTGGAATCGATGATGCTGATCTTTTTGCCGCCCACCGAGCGTTATCTCAGTTGAATGAGACAGTGGATCAGGTTTTATTGTCTGGTGACACCTCAACACACGGCCAGCACTTAGGATAGCGCGATGTTAAAAATCGACCGATCCGCCCTGCTGTTTTCCGTCAATTGCTTCACGGCCTCCGTTATGGCGCTGGGAATAGGGTTTTGGCTGGACTTGTCGCGCCCCTACTGGTCGGTCTTGACGGTTTATATCGTCAGTCAGCCCTTGGCGGGCGCGGTCCGCTCGAAAGCAATTTTTCGTGTGATAGGAACGTTGCTGGGGGCTGCCTTTGCGGTGTTCACCGTCCCGGTATTGGTCAATTCTCCTCCGCTACTTAGTTTGGCATTGGCGTCGTGGCTGGGCATATGCCTATTCATCTCGCTGCTTGACCGAACGCCGCGCGCTTATGTGGTGATGCTGGCCGGGTATACCGCCGCTTTGATCGCGTTTCCCACCGTCAATAATCCGGCTCAGATTTTTGATGTCGCCGTGTCGCGGGTCGAAGAAATTGTGTTGGGAATTCTGTGCGCCACGATCACCCACAGCCTGTTCTTTCCCCGTCCTGTCGGCTTTGTACTGCGGCAGCGGCTAAGATCATGGTTGGTGGATGGGGACGGCTGGGCTTTGGATTTGCTGCGCGGCAAAGAGGCAGCCCATAGTTTTGACGACCGTCGCCATTTGGCTGCGGCAGCTACCGAAATTCATTTGCTGTCGGTGCTGTTGCCCTTCGACACCTCATCCATGCGCGACACTGTCGGGGTGGTGCGCGCCATGCATCAACGATTGATGGTGCTGATCCCCATCTTATCGAGCGTTGCCGATCGTCTGATCGCGCTGAACGACAACCTTGCGCCCATACGGGCGGAAGTGAACGACGTAGCCGATTGGATCGCCCAGGGGGCCGATCAGGGTAAGATGTCGGCCCTGACAGAACGGTTGATGCGAGCAAAGACCGCCAATATGGGCTGCGATTGGGCGTCCTTGCTGCGCGAAAGTTTGCTGGAACGTTTGATGGATCTGGTCGGCAATCTGGGTCAAGCCCATGCGCTTTTGCTGCATCTGGAGCGGCCTGACGATGGCATTTCGGAGGACTTGGCCACGGCCGTGGCCACCCAGCAATCGCGTCCCTTGCATCGCGATGTGGGCATGGCGGCAATATCCGGTTTGTCCGCGTTTCTTTCCATTTTGATTGTTTGCACCGTGTGGATCGTGACCGGCTGGCCGGAAGGGGGCGTTGCGGCGGCTTTGGCGGGAGTGTTTTGCGCCTTGTTCGCCGCCCTTGACGATCCGGCCCCGGCCATCATCGGCTTTGGCGTATTCAACGGACTGGCTTTACCCGTGGCCGCTTTATATCAATTCGCCATCCTGCCGATGATCGACGGCTTTCCTATGTTGGCGCTGGTGCTGGCCCCCCCTTGTTGCTGGCCGGGGCCGCCATGGTGGAACGACGGACCGCCTTGCCTGCTCTGGCGTTCCTGCTGGGCTTAAGCAACGCCATGGCCCTCCAGGAAACCTTTAGCGCTGATTTTGCCGTCTTCGTCAACACCAACACCGCAGTGTATGTGGGCCTTTGGGTGGCGTTGGTGGTGACGCGCAGCATGCGGTCCATGAGCGTCGATGTCTCGGCGCGCCGTTTGTTGACGATGACGTGGAGCAAGCTGGCCCTGTTGGCGCAGCGTCAACGGTCCATCGATCTGATTGATCTGGCCGCGCAGTTGGTGGATCGACTGGGGCTGGTGACGCCGAAACTGGCCACTGCCAGCGGCGAAGATGGCGGCGAGGCCATCGATGCATTGGCCGACGTGCGTATCGCCATGAATCTTGCCATGTTGCAGCAAAGCCGCGCCGATTTTAGCCCATCGCAATCCGCTGTGATCGAGCGCGTCTTGACCCATGTGGGACAACATTTCGCCAACCGCGCCGCTGGACGCGCCTCCGAACCGAGCGCGGACCTGCTGGCCGTCGTCAATGAGGGGCTCAGCCATATCGTTCCCATCAAGGACGAGGGCCGTCGCGGCGGGGTCACCGCCTTGGTCGGATTGCGCCGCAATCTTTTTCCCGATGCGACTCCCTTTCAAGCGGAGGCGCTATCGTGAACGCTGAATTCGATATAGGCGGGGTTTATCTCTCCACCGTGGTGGCCAGCGCGTTGCTGGCTTTTGTGGCGGCGGCTTTTATTGCCAAGCTGTTTGGCCGGTTTGGTCTTTATCGCCTTGTCTGGCACCCAGCCTTATTTGACGCCGCTTTATTCTTTTTGTTGTGGGCGGCATTCTCCAACCTGATCTTAGGACGCTGATCATGGAAAAACTGAAAGCTCTGGTGATCCACTCTTCGCGCATCGTCGTGACCTTGGCGATGGTTGCCGCTGCCGGGGTGGCAGGCTGGAAAATGTGGAACCATTACCAGCACGATCCCTGGACTCGGGATGGTCGCGTGCGCGTCGATATTGTCTCGGTGACCCCCGATGTCAGCGGGCTGGTGACCAATGTTGCCGTCACGCATGATCAGAAGGTGGTTAAGGGCCAACCGCTTTTCACCATAGACCGCGCTCGCTATGAATTGGCTTTGCGGCAGGCCGAGGCCACCATCGCCACTCAAAAGGCGGCCATATCGGTGCAGCAGGCGACGGTTTCCGCCCATCGCGCCGCCTTGGCCGAGGCCGAGCGCGAAGCCGCCCGCAATGATAAGCTGGGGACCTTCGTCGCGCGCGAAGTCAATGAGCAAAGCCACACCAAGGTCGCGCAAGAGCAAGCGGCCTTGGCGCAAGCCGAAGCAGCTGTGGCGCAAGCCGTCACGGGGGTTGCCCAAGCGGAGGCGGCGCGCGATGTGGCGACGCTCAATCTCGAGCGTACGCTGGTGCGGTCCCAGGTGGATGGCATGGCCTCGGACATCAGCCTGCGCAGCGGGGATTATGTCTCGCCCGGCAAGCCGGTTCTCGCCTTGATCGATGCGGCCTCGTTGCGGGTCGAGGGTTATTTCGAAGAGACCAAATTGCCGGGTCTGCATGTGGGGCAAAAGGTTAAAGTCCACCTGATGGGAGAAGACAAGCCTTTGTGGGGCCACATTCAAAGCATCGCCGGCGCCATCGAAGATCGCGAGCGCGGTCCCTCGGCCTCGTTGCTGCCCAATGTCAATCCCACCTTCAGCTGGGTCCGTTTGGCTCAACGCATCCCGGTTCGCATTGCATTAGACGCGCCCCCGCCAGACTTGCTGCTGATCGCCGGACGCACCGCCAGCGTCGCCGTCGTGGATGAAACGGAGACTCTCCAATGAGACCACTCTTCATACCGGTTTTGGCGTTGCTTGGCTTGACCGCTTGCGAAGTCGGACCCGATTACCATCTGCCCGCCGAAGCCAAGATCAATGACGGCTCGGCGCAAGGGACCTTTGTGTCGATCGAACCCGCCACCGCGTCCCCCGCAGCGGTTCCCGATGGCTGGTGGCATCTTTACGACGATGCTCTGCTCGATCACTTAGAGAAAGAGGCATTGGCGGCCAATACGGATTTGCGCATCGCCGCCGCCAATCTGGCCCGCGCCCAGGCCCTCCAGGACGCCGCCGAAGGTGAGCACGAGATTAAGGCTGGGGCCGAGTTCACCGCCGAGCGGGCTCAATTGTCCGGTCAATCTTTCCTGCTGCCCGTTCAGATGCCCAGCCAATATCTGGGCAATGGCGGCATTCGGGTCTCCTATCAACTGGATCTGTTCGGACGGCTACAGCGCGCCACCGAAGCCGCCAGCGCCGATCGCGAGGCCAGCGCCGCCGGATTGGAATTGGCCGAAATCACCGTTGCCGCCGAAGTGGCGCGGTCTTATGCCGAGGCTTGTGCGGCGAATAACGAACGGCAGGTGGCCGAGCGCAATCTGACCTTGCAGCAGCGCACTCAAAGCGTTACCGAGCAATTGGTCGATGCCGGACGCGAGTCAACCACCGCCGTGACCCGCGCTCAGGCCCAAGTCGCAAGCGCGGGCGGCCATTCCCCAGTTCCAAGCGCGGCAAAGGCTGGCGCTGTATCGATTGGCGATTCTGACCGGCCATCCTCCGGCGGACTATCCACGGTCGGTCGAAGCCTGTGTCCAGCCGCCGAAACTCACCCGACCCTTGCCGGTGGGGGATGGGGCCGCAATGCTGAAACGCAGGCCCGACATCCGTCAGGCCGAACGCAGTCTGGCTGCTGCGACCGCGCGCATCGGCGTCGCCACCGCCGCGCTCTATCCAGATATTTCTTTTGGTGCTTCCGCCGGGACGATTGGCGTAATTGATGCTCTTTCCATGCCGTCCGCCGAATTTTGGAACTTTGGCCCCACAATATCATGGTCTTTGCCAGATGGCGCCAGCCGCGCCCGCATCAAAGCCGCGAACGCCAACGCTAACGCCGCTTTGGCTCATTTCGACGGGGTGGTGCTGAACGCGCTGCGCGAGACGGAATCGAATCTGACCGTCTATGCCCGCGATCTGGACCGCAATGCCAGTTTGCGAGCCGCCCGCGATCGCTTCGCGGAAGCGGCATCACAGACCGAGACTTTGTATTTGGCTGGTCGCAGTCCCTATCTTAACAATTTGTCGGCCAGCCACGACTTGGCCCAAGCGGAATTGGCCTTGGCGATGTCCAACGATCAGCTCACCGCCGACCAAGTAGCCCTCTTTTTGGCCTTGGGCGGCGGTTGGTCACCGGTTCAAGCCCAAGACTTAAAATAAACAAATGCAGGACAGGCCTGTCGGTCAATGCCGTTGCGACGGGAAGGGTCTTTGCTGCGTTCGAAGAGCATTGGCATGGCGGTTTCGTCCGTTGACTGAAATCCACCTCCAGGTAGGGCATCGCCCTATTTCTGTCCGTCATGCTGGGGGGCAAAAATTCTCTAGGGTAAACACCAGGTATCACGGGAATAATGGAGTTGATCGAAAAGAACTCAGCAGATCCACTTTAGCGCGCGCACGGAACAACCTTACCTGGAGGAAAAACGAGGTTCCCATTCTTATTATCAACCACGTAACCAAGCGCACCCATGCACGAAAACCAAACTCGACAGTCGAGGAGCATATTTTTATTCTGGTTAGCATCGGAAGCACTGCTGCTTGCTTTAGAATAATCCTCATGAGCCTGCTCTAAACACTCGTTTCTGTCTTCCAAAAACTGTCCTTGCGTAGCATTTGGATTTGAATATTTTGTCTTAGTACATCCGCCCAATACCAGTATTATTAGGCAGGCTACCGCCGGTGCTAGTCGCATTTTATCCCCTTTATGACTTTGATTTGAGACTACCCCACCATCACCCGCTCAACAAGGCGCAGTTTATACCCAGATATGGCATCAGGTTTAAGGTTTTTACCTTTATCTGCCCCGTCTCGATCCGCGCTATCTTAGGCCTAACTCAGGAGGGCGTCATGCGGACCGTGGAACAAGAAATCAACAAGTATGCGCGCACACTGGCCGCCGCTGCCAATGGCGTCATAAGCTATTCCCCCAGCCAATTTGATGACCAAAGCGTTTGGTCTAAGCTACGCCAGAAACTAAACAGCCTGATTCCGGCCAAACGGCAAAGGCCCTCGGCAAGACACCGTCCGTTTTAATACAAACTAAAAATTAGTGACTCTGCGCAGTTCCAACCGCCATGCCGATCAGGGCCTAATCAGTCGTCCGTGAAAAACCCCGATTCAGTTTTCATCCACAACCAGCGGGTGGTTTTGGGGCAGGATTGATGTTCGGATCATCACCCAGATTAAGGCCAACAAAAGCCTCAGCCATGCGAGGATGAGGCGGAGATTGTGTCCA
>CAIYCT010000540.1 GCA_903924765.1 uncultured Rhodospirillaceae bacterium
AAGCCCGCAAGCGGCGCGCCAGCAAGCCATGGCGCTGAAGGGCAGGACTCCTGCCCAGGGACCGGGAAGTGCGGGATGTTGACCGGGGGCTGCCGTCGAGTCCAGTATTGGCCTCAAGGCACCAATCACGCATGTCCGTTCGTGCCTTCTTCTCGGTGTCCCGGCCATCGCAGGCCCTATTATCACTGTAATGGCTGGGTTCCTGATTTCTGACCGCCGGCAGACCTCCTTCTGGTGACGACCCAGCCCCCCTGTCAACCGATCAGGTCTCCCGCACCTTGGTCAGGAAAGTATCAACCGCTGATCTCAAGGTTGCCGCCTGTTGGCTCAAGTCGTTCGCCACGCCAAGCATTTGATTCGCGGCTTCGCCCGAACATCTGGCGGCGACATTAACCTCGGTGATCGTACTATTCAAGTCGCCAGTGCCGATGGCGGCGTGCCGCACGTTGCGCGAAATATCGTCTGTCGCCGCTCGCTGTTGTTCCAGGGCCGTGGAGATTTTTGTCGTGACCTGATCGATCCGATCGACCACCAAACTAATTTCCCCAAGCCGCGAAACAACTTCGCGTGTACATAACTGCATGGCCCCGATTTGCGAGGAAATTTCTTCAGTTGCGGTCGCCGTTCGATTCGCCAATCTTTTGACTTCCAAAGCAACAACCACAAAACCCTTGCCCGCTTCGCCCGCACGCGCCGCTTCGATGGTGGCATTGAGCGCCAACAAATTGGTTTGGCTGGCGATCGCTTTGATCAAATGAATGATATTGCCGATGCGTTCACCAAAATTCGCCAAATCGCGCGCACTCGAATGCGCGCTGCGGGTGGTTTCGTTGGCGCTGCGCGCTGATATCGCCGCCTGGGCAACTTGGCTTGCCACATCAGCGATGGAAATCGACAATTCCTGGGCGGCTCCAGCAACATTTTGCACCCGTTCCGCCATCTCCTTAGCGACTGATGTCGCCACGCTCACCTTTTGATTGGTTTGTACCACCACCTGCGTCAGGCCTTGGGCGCCGGCTTCCACGTTCGCCGCACCGGCTGTGACACCCTTGACGATGCCCGCCACATCAGTCTCAAACCCGTCCGCAACATGGAGCATCGCCTCATGCTTTTCGACCACAGCTTTAGCCGCTCTCGCTCCTTCTTCGGCTTCCAGTTGTCGACGTCTCATGGCGTTTTCTTTGAATACCACCACCGCCCGGGCCATGATGCCCAGTTCATGGCGTGCTTCAGCCCCGGGGACCTCCACGTCCAGATGTCCGTCAGCCAACCGGGCCATAACCTTGGCCAAACGGTCCAGCGGGCGCGTGATCGACAAGCCAAGCCAGGTGGCGATCAGCAGACCCAGCAACGCTGCTCCGGTGGTGGTCCACAGCACAGTCTTTTGCAGTGACGCCTGAGCTGCCATGGTGCTGACATGTCCTGCGTTCTGGCTTGTTTCAATCGCTTGGGCGCTTTCGTCGATGGCCGCCACGGCGCGCGTCACCGCATGTTCCAGCGCCGCCAATTGGGCGCCGCGCAACGCAATGGCCGCCTTCACATTGGTCAAGTCGGTTTGCAAAACATCCAAGGCCTTGGACCCGACGCCGCCAAGTCGCTGAATGCGTGCCTGAGATGAAGCTGCCGCCATCAAAGACGTCAACGCC
>CAIYCT010000541.1 GCA_903924765.1 uncultured Rhodospirillaceae bacterium
CACCCGGTCGCCCACGGCAATAACGGTGCCGCCGCGGGGCGAGATAACGGTCTGGCCCCGTACCACCGCGCCGATCTGAATCCCTTCGGGCAGTTCGACGTCGCGCAATGGCTTGCCCACCAAACCGGACGTTTCCATGGCGTCGGCCTCGATCACTTCGCCCAGCCCTTCTTGCAGGGAATGGATGGCGTGGATACGGCCCCGGCGAATGCGCTGGAGGATGTTGGACACCGTGATGGCGCGCGGATTGATGACGACGTCGATGCCCAACGGCGCGGTCAAGGCGCCGTAATTGGAGGAATTGAGCAAGGCCATGGTGCGAGACGCGCCATAGCGCTTGGCCAACAAGGCCGACAGCAAATTGGTTTCATCCACGTTGGTGACCGAAATCACCACTTCCGCCTTGCTTACTCCGGCCTCATGCAGGATTTCAGGCGCCAAAACGTCGCCCGCCAAAACCACGCATTTGGGCAAAGCCTTGGCGACGGCTTCGGCTATGACCGGATCGCGCTCGACGATGGTGATCCAGGTGTCGGGATAGTGGTCCTTGATTTGCTGCGCCAATCCAAGGCCGATATTGCCGCCGCCCAGAATGATCACACGGCGGGCTTCCGGTTCGACAATGCCGAAACCGGTTAAGGCCATCTGAACCTGGGTGCTATCGACCACGCAATAGACATCGTCGCCCTCGCGCAGACAATCGTCGGAATTGGGGATGATCAGACGGCCATTGCGGATGACGGCGATGATGGTGTTGTGGTGATCAGGAAACAGAATTTCCAGCTGACGCATGGGGGCGTTGATGATGGGGCACTTGGCGTCGCAGCGCACGCCGATCAGTTTGACCAATCCGCCAGCCAAGGGAATGACCTCGGTGGCGCCGGGCACCTCGTACCTGCGCATGATGGCGCGGGCCACCTCGACTTCCGGCGAGATGATCACATCGATGGGCAATTTGCCCGGTCCAAACAGCGGCGCCCACAACGGATTCAGGAAATCCTGCGCCCGCACGCGAGCGATTTTGGTCGGCACGTTGAAAATCATATGGCTCAACTGGCAGGTAACCATATTGACCTCGTCCGAGCCGGTCACGGCGATGACCATTTCGGCGTCCTGGGCTCCGGCCTGTTCCAGCACCGATGGGTTGGAGGCTTGGCCCTGCACCACCGCCACATCCAAGGAATCGGTCACCTTGCGCAGCATCTCGGGCTTTTGATCGATAACCGTTACGTGGTTGTTTTCTTCGGCCAAGGTTTTGGCAATGGTGAAGCCCACTTGACCCGCGCCGCAGACAATGACTTTCATGGTGTCCTATCCTATTTTCGGGGCTTTACTTCTTATCGTCGGTATTGACGCCCAGCAGCTTCAATTTGCGATGCAGAGCCGAACGCTCCATGCCAATGAATGCCGCTGTCCGCGAGATATTGCCGCCGAAACGATTGACTTGCGCCAGCAGATAATCGCGCTCGAACACCTCGCGAGCTTCGCGTAGAGGCAAGCTCATGATCTCGCTGGACTTTTCCCAACGCAAAACTTCCGACGTATCGTTGCTGATCTCGGGAGGCAGCATGTCGGCGCGCAGCAGATCCTGGGTTTCGCCTGGCGCCATGATCACCAGCCATTCCATGACATTGCGCAATTGGCGCACATTGCCTGGCCAATCATAGGCTTGCAGCGCGGCCAGAATGTCCTCGCCCATGGGACGCATGGAGATGCCCGCCGCTAAGCTGGCCACAGTCAGAAAGTGCTGGGCCAAGGTGGGAATGTCGTCACGGCGGTCGCGCAAGGGCGGCATCTTCAAGCCGACCACGTTCAGGCGGTAGTACAAGTCTTCACGGAAAGTTCCCTCGGCAATCTCCATTTCCAACGACCGGTTTGTGGTGGCGACGATGCGCACGTCCACATCGACCCGTCCGCCGCCCACCCGTTCGACCGCGCTTTCTTGCATGATGCGAACGACCTTGCTTTGAACGTCCATGGATAGGTCTGACACTTCATCAAGCAACAAGGTGCCGCCGTGAGCGCGTTCGAACATGCCGGCGCGCTCGCCTTCCTTGGCTGTGCCGAACAATTGGACCTCCAACTCTTCCGGGTCCAAGGCGGCGCAATTGACAGCCACGAACGGACCTTGGCTACGGCGGGAATGGGTATGCAGCAAACGCGCCGCCACTTCCTTGCCCGCACCCGCTGGCCCCGTGATCAATACGCGGGAATTGGTGGGCGCGACCTTGTCGATGGCCTGACGCAAATGATTGATGGCGGTCGAGGAACCGATCAAATCGTCTGATCGACCGGACCGCAATTTCAATTCGCGGTTTTCCTGTTTCAGTCGGCTGGCTTCGATGGCCCGTTCCAGCACCAGCAGCAATCGATCGGCCTTGAACGGTTTTTCGATATAATCGTAAGCGCCTTGTTTGATCGCTTGCACGGCGGTTTCCACATTGCCGTGGCCCGAAATCATCACCACCGGAACGTCCGGGTGCTCGCGGGTGAACACGTCCAGAATGCCAAGACCGTCCAGGGTCGAGCCTTGCAGCCAAATATCCAAAATGGCAAGGCTGGGGCGGCGCGATTGCATGGCGGCGATGGCTTGGTCAGCGGTTCCCGCCTGACGGGTGGCGTAGCCTTCGTCTTCCAGTATTCCGGCGATCAACGCCCGAATGTCGGTTTCATCATCGACGATTAGAATTTCATGAGCCATGGAACACCAACGATACTCTCGCCCCTCCCAAAGGTCCATCTTCAAGCAGCAAGGCGCCCCCATGGTCTTCCATGATTTTCCGCACGATGGCAAGACCTAATCCTGTTCCCTTGGCGCGGGTTGTGACATAGGGTTCGGTCAAACGATCGCGATCTTCCTTGGGCAAGCCCCGGCCATTGTCGTCAATATCCACACGCACATCCTTTCCGCCGACGCTCATGGTCAGTCTGACCAATCCGGGTTCCTGCGAATCTCCTGGATCGCGTCCATGGATCGACTCGACCGCATTCTTCAACAGATTGGTCAAGGCTTGACCCAGCAAATGGGAATCGCAGGTGATCATGGGGACGTGATCGGGCAATAGGGTTTCGAAACGCACATCCGGATAGCCGGTGCGCTGCATGAACATGGCCTGTCGGCACACATCCATCAAATCGTCTTCTTTCATGCGCGGCTGCGGCATGCGGGCGAAGGACGAGAACTCATCGACCATGCGCCCGATATCGGCCACTTGCCGAATAATAGTTTCGATAAGAGAACGAAATGTCTCAGGATCGCTTTGTATCTCTTTGAAATACTTACGTTTCAAGCGTTCTGCGGACAATTGGATCGGCGTCAGCGGATTCTTGATTTCATGGGCGATTCGTCGAGCGACGTCGGCCCACGCGGCCTTGCGTTGGGCGGACATCAGTTCTGATATGTCGTCGAATGTGACGATAAATCCCTGCCCCTCTTCCGCTGAAACTTGCACCAGCAGGGTGCGATTGGCGCCATCCCTACCCGACAATTGAATCTCGCTTTTAATCGGACGGTCTGGAATCGCGTTTTTGGCCAGGGCGAGCACATCGGCGAAGGCCGGGCTGAGCTCGGCCAGGGATTGGCCGACCATGGACTCGGCCTTACGATCCAGCAAGCGGCTGGCGGAGGGATTGACCAAGGTGATTTTGTCGGCGCGATCAAGACCGATCACCCCGGCGGAAACTCCGTTCAGCACGGTTTCGGTAAAACGGCTGCGCTCGTCAAGCTGGCGGTTGGCCTCGATCAAATCGCGGCGCTGTTGATCCAACTTGGCGGTCATGCGGTTGAAAGCGCGCGACAGCTGCCCCATCTCGTCGTTGGCGCCTTCGGTGACACTGGTGGAGAAATCCCCTGACCGCACCCGTTCGGTGGCGTCTATCAGGCGGATGATCGGCGCGGCCAGATTGGTGGCCATGGACAGCCCCACCCACACCACAGATGTCAGCAACAACATGGAAATGACGGCGAACACTAAGGAAAAGGCCAACTCCAACCCCGACCTGCGTCCTTCCAGACGTTCGTATTCCGCCGCCGCCGCCGAGGTTTGCGCCATATGGGCCAACACTTTCGGATCGACGAAGCGGCCCACATACAAAAAACTATCGCCGAAAAAGCCGGTCAAATGCACCAAGGCCCGCACCCGCTGATCGTCTTCGGAGGTCAGCACCGCCGCCTCGCCGGTTTTGGCCTTGTCGAACGCCCAAATGGGAATTTGCGCCATGCTCAGCTCGATGGAAAAAGCCAAGCCTGATTTAGCTAAAATCCGGCCTTGGCTATCGAACACAATGGCTTCCGACAGACCGCGGATCGCCGCTTGGCTGGAGACGTAGGCGTTAAACGCGGCAGGCGACGACAACAAATTGGGGGCTTCGCGATTGATGTCGTTGGCCATGGCGATGGCATCGCCGCCGATCACCTGTTGATGTTCGGCCAAATAGGCGCTGGCCACTTCCAGCGAGGCCTGAACGGCTGTGCGCACCCGGTCCGAGAACCAGCTTTCCATGCCGTAGCGCAGGAACAGGCCCGACCCCACCGACATAACCAGGGATGGCATCACCGCGACGATGGCGAACAAGGTGATCAAGCGCAATTGCAGTCGCGCGCCGGTGACGCCATTGCGTCGGGCGCGGCGCACTTGCAGGATGCGCGACACCACCACCCCGCCCAAGCCCAGCAACAGCACCACATCCAGGGCCAACAGATACAAAATGGTGCGCGGGTCAGGCGCGGCGGGACCGGACACGGTCATGGCCAAGAAGGTGGCGGCCACCGATGGCAAGGTGCCCAGGATCAACCCCAGCACCAACAGACGGGGCAATCCAGCGCGTCTTAACCGGTCCGCCATCCCCCTTGGGATGTCATCGACGGCCGAGGAACCGCTCATCGCACCTGGCCGCGATTGACCGTAATGTCCAAATCCCGGATTTTTTTGCGCAGAGTATTGCGATTAAGCCCCAGGATCTGGGCCGCTTTGATTTGATTGCCTTTGGTGGCTTCCAAGGTGATGGCGATCAACGGACGTTCGATTTCGCACAAAACCCGGTCATAAACGCCGGCGGGCGGAAAATCGCCATCGTGGCTGTTGAAATAATCGCGCACATGGCGCTCGACCATGTCGGACAAACCATTGCCGCCATTAACAGGGGATTGATCGTCACCACCGGCCCCCTTGACCTGGGACAATTCAAACTCGACGCTGTCCAGGCTGATGATATCCTGTGTGTGCAAGGCCACCAGACGGCGCACCAGATTTTCCAGCTCGCGCACATTGCCAGGCCAGCGTTCGCGTTTCAGCCGCTCGATGGCTTCGAACTCGATGCCTTTTTCCGTTAGACCCGCCGCAGCGGTTTGGCGCAGGAAATGTTGAACCAACTCGCCGATATCCTCGGGCCGTTCCCTGAGCGGCGGCAAACGGATGGGCACCACGTTCAGGCGATAATACAGGTCTTCGCGGAACAGTCCCTGCCGGATCAAATAGGTCAAATCGCGATGGGTGGCGGCAATGATGCGAACATTGGCGCGGATCGGCGTGCGTCCGCCCACCGAGGTGAACTCACCTTCTTGCAGCACGCGCAGCAGCCGGGTTTGCGCCTCGGGCGGCATATCCCCGATCTCGTCAAGGAACAAGGTGCCGCTTTCAGCCTGTTCAAACCGGCCCGGCAAGCGCTGCATGGCGCCTGTGAAGGCTCCCTTCTCATGGCCGAACAATTCGCTTTCGATCAGTTCGCGGGGAATGGCCGCCATATTGATCGCCACCCAAGGGCCATTGCGGCGCTTGCCGTAATCATGCAGCGCGCGGGCCACCAATTCCTTGCCGGTGCCGGATTCGCCGGTGATCATCACCGTCAGGTCGGTGTTCATCAACCGCGCCAAAGTGCGATAGATTTCCTGCATGGCGGTGGAGCGGCCGATAATAGGCAACATCTCGCTGTCGCTGGACAATGGCGCAACCCGCTGCACTCCTTCCGGTGCGGCCAAAGCGCGACGAACCATGCCTATTAATTCTTTAATATCAAAGGGCTTCGGCAGGTATTCAAACGCCCCGCGCTGGGTCGCCTTGACGGCGGTCAGTAAGGTGCTTTGGGCGCTCATGACGATCACCCGCAGGTCGGGACGGGCTTTCTTGATCCGGGGCAAAAGGTCAAGGCCGTTTTCATCGGGCATGACCACGTCGGTGATGACCAAATCGCCTTCGCCGTCGGCCACCCAGCGCCAAAGAGTGGCGGCGTTGCCGGTAGCCTTGACTTCGTAACCCGCCCTGCCCAAGGCTTGAGACAGCACGGTGCGGATGCCGCGATCGTCATCGGCGACAAGAACGGTGGCAGTTGCCGTCATCGATCGTCTCCAGCGTCAACCATCATGGGAAACAACACCCGAAATAAGGTGCGACGCGGCTGGCTTTCGCATTCGATGATGCCGCAATGGTCATCAACGATCTTGGCGGCCAGTGCCAAGCCCAAACCGGAGCCGGTAGGCTTGGTGGTGACGAAGGCGTCGAACAGATGGGGCAGCATGTCGGCGGAAACGCCCATGCCGTTATCTTGAATGCTGACCGCCAGCGGCAAATTTCGGCTTTCGCGTGCCGTGGGCGATGTTAGACGCATGCCATGCAGATAGGCGGTGGCGATGACGATTTCTCCGGTTTCGGGCTGAACGGCTTCGGCGGCGTTCTTGATCAGATTCAGAAAGACCTGAATCAACAAATTGCGGTCCCCCTGCACTGGCGGCAGTGAAGGATCGTAATCCTTGCGAATCCTGACCGAGCGCGCAAAACCGTTCTCGGCCACCCGGACCACATGATCGAGCACCGTATGGATATTGAGCGGTTCCATAGGCATGGGGTGATCGACGCTGAAAACCTCCATCCGATCCACCAGCGAAACAATCCGGTCGGTTTCATCGATGATCAGCTGTGTCAGAATCTTTTCCTCGCCGTCCAATCCAGAATCCAGCAATTGGGCGGCGCCACGAATGCCCGACAAGGGATTTTTGACTTCGTGCGCCATCATGGCCGCCATGGCGGCGGCGGAACGCGCGGCGTTGCGGCTGGGCAGCAAGGCGCTCATGCGCGCGGCGATGGATTGTTCGGTCAGGTTCAGGACAACGTGATCCGGCATTTCCGCCACCATCGCCACATTGACCGACAGAATGCGGCGTCCGGTCTTGGGCGTATCGACCACCACGCCGTGTTCGCAGACATTTTGTCCGCGCTCCTGGGTCAAGGACACCAGGGACAGAATGGGAGAATCGGGGGGCAAAAGCGACGCCAGCTTGGCGCCAAGCAGATACGGGGCTCCCGTGGCGAACAATTGCTCGGCGGCGCTGTTGACGAAACGCACCACGCCCGACCGATCAACCGCCACCACCGCTGATCGAAGCGCGTTCAGAATGGTTATGGGGTCCAGGGACGACGCCTTGGGCGGCAGACGATGCACGGTTCCGGTCTTGGCCATTAGGCGGCATCCTGATCTAAGGGGGAGCGATCCAACAACGGCAGAAAGAAACCGTCGATGGCTTGGGCTATGCGCTGGGGGTCGATGCTGGCATTGACCAACGCGCGGAATTCAGCCGATCCGGGCATGCCCTTGGAATACCACGCCATATGCTTTCTAGCCATGCGCACGCCCACATCCACGCCGTAATGAGATAAAATGGCGTCGAAATGACGACGCAAGACCGCCAGACGCTCGGCCAGGTTGGGATCGGGGAGGATCTGTCCGGTTTTCAGGTAATGGGCCACCTGCCCCGGAAACCAAGGACGGCCGTAGGAACCGCGTCCAATCATCACACCATCGGCTCCGGACAATTCCAACGCCGTCGTGGCGTCTTCCAGGGATTGAATGTCGCCGTTGACAATGACCGGGATGGAAACCGCTTCCTTGACATGGCGCACGAAGGCCCAATCCGCTTGGCCGCTATAAAGCTGTTGGCGCGTGCGGCCATGCACCGTCACCATCTTGATGCCCGATTGTTCGGCGATTTGCGCAAGCCTAGGGGCGTTTAGGCTGGAATGGTCCCAGCCCATGCGCATTTTCAACGTCACCGGCAACGACACCGCCTTGACGGTGGCCTCCATCAAGCGTCCGGCCAAAGCCTCGTCCCGCATCAACGCCGATCCGGCTTCGCTTTTGACCGCCACTTTCTTGACCGGGCAGCCCATATTGATGTCGATCAGGCTGGCTCCGCCATCTTCGTTGAGCTTGGCGGCCTCGGCCATCATGGCGGGATCGCATCCGGCCAACTGCACCGAGGTGGGGGTATTGGAATTGGTCTCGGCCATGCG
>CAIYCT010000542.1 GCA_903924765.1 uncultured Rhodospirillaceae bacterium
AATAATCGCTATCACACTGATTCTTATAGCAGAATTACGCTATTTCGTCACGTAAACCTTGGGTCATATGGGAAATCCGGGTTTAACATAATCACGGCCGCGGTGATCCAGCTCAAACGCCATGGCCACCCATGTGAGCAATCGACCGAACGACTTGCTTGAATTGGTAATGACGCCAACAGTAACGTCATCGCCTGCATTTTTAAGATAACGTCGAATAACCGTGGTTTTTCCCGCGCCAACCTCACCTGTGATGACGATAAAACCAGCCTGACTATCCATTCCGTATTCAAGTAAATTGACCGCCATTCGATGCTTTTTGCTCAAATACAAAAAGTCCGCATCTGGCAATAAAGAAAAAGGTTTGCAATTCAGACCGAAATAACTTTGGTACATAATGGAAGGAGCCGCCCTACTTTTGGTTGGCCGTGTGTTCGGCGCAGTTATTCAGAATTGTCCCTATCAGATTGCTGTCCGCTAAGGCGTTCATGCAATGGCGAAGATCGTTGACATGCGTCACTCCGTCACGAATGACCAACAGCACCCCATCCACATGGGGAAGGAAGGCGATCGCGTCATCCTGAGCCAATAGCGGTGGCATATCGTAAATCACGAGTCGATCTTTGTACCGAGTCTTAAGCTCGTGGGCAAGTTGGGCCATTTTGGGTGTACCCAACATCTCAGATGAATTGTCCATTGTTTGACTGATCGGCAGGACGACAACTCGGTCAAATGCGGGTTTCACCATACATTCGAACACAGGCTGATCATGCAGGATATAATCGCTCAGACCAACAGTAGGGTTTATGCCCATATATTTGTGAACATCGGGATTTCTTAGATCGAGATCAACCAAAAGCACGGTCTGTTTCACATCGAGTGCAAGGCTGAGCGCCAAGTTTACGGCGATTGTAGTCTTACCATCGCCGTAATTCGGACTTGTAATCGCAATAGTTCTCAGACCCGTCTTGGCCATCACCTGCAGGACTTTGGTACGTAAAATACGAAACAAGTCGGCATTTAGACTGCGTGACTGTCGGGCAACAATCCGATTGCCATCCAAATACTCTTGAGCAATGGCAACCTGTTTGGATTGCCTGGATGCGGCTTTTGGCGCAGCATCTGTATCCGCCGGCTCTGCAGGTGGAACAACCACCGGTTCTTCATTCTGAATTATCTCCGCCTCGGCGACGGGAGGGCTCTCAGGCACCGTTTGTATGGCTCTCCTCAGTCCCCTTGCCTTTTCCAGGGCTTTTTCTAACCTATCCATGTCACCCTCGAATTACGATAAAGATTTAGGACAATCCAAAAATACGGGCCAATTGTGTCAACAGAACATCCATTGGAATAACAAACAGATCGACGATGAGGATCGACACCACAACCAATCCAATCCCCCATGCCCCAATTTGAATCCTGCGACGCCGTTTCTGCACGACTTCTGCCGGAGTAAAAATATAGGGAATGGTAATAAGCGGCGGCACACCAACCAGTTCGGTCAAATGCCGACTACCATGGACACTGCGGCTTAAATTCTCGGCAATAAATACGGCAGCCAAACCACTAACGCATGAAATAGCAAGTCCTGCGGCCAGCAGGACAAGACGTTTAGGATAGGTATCAGTCGGAAGCTCGGGCGGCTCAATCACGACCAATCGTTCGGACTTTCTATTGACCTCCATCTGCTCATTCATGTCGGCTGACATCTTTTTTACTTTTAGCTCCCGATAGCGGAGCTGGGCGTTTTCATAGTCACGATTAAGCGAGGCGTATTCCTGCTCGACCATGGGCGTTTGGGCCACATTTGTCTGGTAACGCGCATATTGGCTTTGCAGATTGGTCAGTTGACTGGATAAAGATTTGTATTGCTCATCTGCCGCCGACAATTGCGAGGTCAACATCAAATAAGCCGGGTTGTCCGCATCCTTCTTAATGGCGGAGTGTGACGAAGAGTCATGTGCGCTCGACGCCAAACGGCCTTCCAAGTCACTCACTTCCTTGCGAAGGGCAATGACATCGGGATGATTGGGGCCAAGTGTGCCTTTAGCTGCTGCAAGATTGGTCCGGGCATCTGTTAATTGGCTCTTAATATTAGCAGTGTCCTCAGATTGCCCCAGATCATTTTGAAGCGCCTCAATTTGATGGCGCAGCTTCACCACATCAGGGTGATCAGGTCCATATTGAGAAGAAATCGTCGTGTATTTTGCCTGCAACGCTTTCAACTGTATCGCTGGAGTAGTTAACATCTGTCCATCCGCGACCACGCGGGAATAAGGATCAACGGAAGCCAGTTGCGTCCTTAGGTCGCCGCGGGTCTTATCCATTGTCGCCAGCTGGCTTTGGAGCGTCTGAATATTCTGGAAGGTCGTCGCTGCCATTTGCTGATTGAACTGCAAGGCTTCGGGACGATTGTCAGGGTGCAGCGCCCTGAATTCGGCAACCTTGTTCTCCTGCTCTTGCATCGTCGCTTCAAGAGCTTTGATTTGCGCCTCTAGAAAGTCGGCGGTCGATTTGGCTTGTTCCCGGCGCTGCTTCAAATCCTCGTCCAAGAATCGAGAAACCAATTCGTTGGTTACCTGTTGCGTTTGCAAAGAGTTTCCGTAAGTGAAGCGCAAAGTGAAAGCAAGAGCTGACAATTGGCCTGCACTCATCCGTTGCGCTGAAGCGGGATTCGATAATTCTGTGCTCACCAGATCCAGCTTGATTTTCTTCCGCATCACATCAACGACATCCACCATTGATTTATTTTTACGTGCGTTTGAGTAAAGATCATACTTGGTGATGACCTCGATCAAGTTGGCCGAAGACATAATTTTTTGCTGAATTTGTTGAATTCTCTGGTCAGCTAGTGGATCGAATCTAACGCTTGGTGCCCGCGCCTGACGGCGGCAATGATTTTGTCGGGGTCTTTGGTCCAGGTAAAGGGTTTCGGACTTTGGTTGTGCTCGGCCAGGAAGCGTTTGATGGCCCCCTGTAGTTCGAT